>DASVPF010000435.1:0-7178 GCA_036382965.1 Thiobacillus sp. | reverse complement strand
TCGCACTCGATCTGCCCGACACGGGTAACGCGATGGGGCGCAACACGGTGGACGCCAACCTCGGCCCGCTGTCGAGCGTGAACGTGGTGCAGGCGGGAACGCGTACCCGCCTGGTGCTGAACCTGAACAAACCGGTCGAATACGATGCGAGGATCGAGGGCAAATCCTTGCTGGTCGCGCTGGGTGATGTCGGCGCGAGTGCAGCGCCGGTAAATGTCAGCCCGCGTTTTGCCGAAGCGGCACCGGGTATGGCGCGTCACGCCATCCGCGATGTCGATTTCCGGCGCGGTGCAGCGGGCGAGGCACGCATCGTGACCACGCTGTCCGACGCCCAGGCGGGCATCAACATCCGCCAGCAGGCCAACGGCGTGGTCGTCGATTTCATCGGCACCGAACTGCCCAAGGCCCTGCAGCGCCGCCTCGACGTGGCCGATTTCGGCACCCCGGTGCAGACCGTCGAAACCTACACCTTGGGCGACAACACCCGCATGGTGATCCAGCCCAAGGGCGGCTGGGAATATTCCGCCTACCAGACCGACAACAATTTCATCGTTGAAGTCAAACCGAGCGATGACGCCCAGAAGAAAACCGCCGACGGCAAGGTGAAATACACCGGCGAGAAGCTCTCGCTCAATTTCCAGAACGTTGAAGTACGCTCGGTGCTGCAGGTCATTGCCGACTTCACCGGCCTCAACATCATCGCCAGCGACACCGTTACCGGCAACCTGACCCTGCGCCTGAAGGACGTGCCGTGGGACCAGGCGCTCGACCTCATCCTGCAGACCAAGGGCCTGGACAAGCGCCAGAACGGCAACGTGATCTGGATCGCGCCCAAGGATGAACTGCTGACCAAGGAAAAACTGGAGTATGAAGCCAAATCGGCCGTGGCTGACTTGGAGCCCATGGTGACTGAATACATTCCGCTCAACTACATGCGGGCCGACGAGGCGCAGACCATGCTGTACGGTTTTGCAGCAGGCGCCTTCCTGAGTTCGGCAAGCGGCAATTCGGTGAATTGCTCCGCCCAGGCACAAGGCATTAGCGGCGCAGCTGCGGCCCAGGCCTCGCAGCAAGGCAAGGAGTCCGATCAGAAAATTCTGTCCAAACGCGGACGCGCCACCTACGAACTGAAGACCAACACGCTGATCATTACCGATACGGCGCGCAAGATTCAGCAAATCCGCGACCTGCTCGTACGTCTGGATGTTCCCGCGCGCCAGGTCATGATCGAGGCGCGTGTGGTGATCGCAGACTCGAAATGGGGACGCCAGCTGGGTGCACGGCTGGGTACGGGGATCAGTGGCGTGACCAACCTGGCGGGTTCGCGGACGGGCATCAATTTTTCAGGGAATCAACTGGCGGCTGAAGCCGGTACGGTATCGAACAATGTCAATCTGCCGATTTCCAGTAGCACAGCACCGGGCACGTTCGGTCTGTCTTTGCTGAACATCGCGACCGGCAATCTGATCAGCCTGGAATTGCAGGCGCTGGAAGCGGATAACCGTGGCAAGATTCTGTCCAACCCGCGTGTCGTGACCTCCAACCAGAAGCCTGCTGTAATCCTGCAAGGAGAGCAAATCCCCTACATTACTCAAACCGTTTCCGGGGGGGTCGCGACGACGACGGTGACCTTCAAGGACGCGTTCCTGTGCCTGCTGGTAGACCCGCAAATTCTGAACAACGATTCCATCATCATGAACGTGGAAATCCAGAAGGATGCGCGCGGCGAAGTGATTACGGCTGCGGGCTTGAGTGCGCCCACCATCGATACCAAGCGTGCCAAAACCCAGGTTCGCGTGAACAATGGCGAAACCGCCGTGCTGGGCGGCATCTTTGAAGAGGTGAACCGGAATGACGTCGACAAGGTTCCGTTCCTCGGGGATATCCCTTTCCTGGGCAATCTCTTCAAGAACTCCAACAAACAGCAGGACAAGGTTGAATTGCTGATTTTCCTTACCCCGCGCATTCTCGACGAGCGCCTGTCGCTCCACTGATTGCGGTTATCTACCCAGGCGCGGGCTTGTCCCGCGCTTTTTTTCGCCCTGATTTTCTTCTCTTCACGTACCTTATGGCCCTGCCCACTAGGCGGCTGTCAATTAGAATGACGCCATGAGCAAGCGAGACAATCTTTACCTCGTCGGATTGATGGGCGCCGGCAAGACCACGGTGGGGCGGCTGCTGGCCAAGCATTACGGCTGCACTTTCTACGATTCCGACCACGAGATCGAGGCGCGTACCGGCGTCAAGATTCCGGTCATTTTCGAGATCGAGGGCGAGGCGGGATTTCGCAAGCGCGAGGAAACGGTGATTGCCGAGTTGGCGGCGCTGTCCGGCATCGTGCTGGCCACCGGCGGCGGGGCAATCCTGTCGGCGGTCAACCGTGACAATCTGCGGAAAAACGGGGTGGTGGTGTATTTGCGCGGGACCCCCGAACATCTGTATGAGCGCACCCGGCATGACCGCAACCGGCCGCTGCTGCAGATCGACAATCCGCTCGCCAGGCTGCGCGAGCTGTACAAGCAGCGCGATCCGCTGTATCGCGACGTGGCCGACATCGTGGTGGATACCGGACGGCAGAGCGTGGCGGGCATGACCCGTATGCTCTACGACAAGCTGGATTTGCTGAAAAGCGGTCTGCCTCTGTCTGACGCGGCGGGCTGAATGCGAGGCGCCGTCTGCGCAGCATGGCTCTGCTTGCTGACGGCAACGGCGGCAGCTGCGGACTACCGGGCGGGCGTGGAAAATTACCGCGACTATTTGCGCCGCCTGCAGCCGGGCGACCGGCTGCTGCTCGATCCAGGCGATTACCGCCAGGGCCTGACGCTCCACAATCTGTCCGGGCGCGCCGGTCAGCCCATCATGATCGAAGCCGCCGATCCCGCTGCGCCGCCACGTTTCATCGCGCGGCCGGGTGCCAATACGGTCAGCCTGGTCGATGTGCGTTACCTGACGCTGCGCCATCTGGAACTCGATGGCCGCAATCTGCCGGTGGATGCGGTCAAGGCCGAAGGCTACAGCCGCTATGCCGATTTCATTACGCTGGAGCACCTCTTCATTCACGATCATGCCGCATCGCAACAGAATGTGGGCATCTCGACCAAGTGTCCGGCATCCGGTTGGGCGGTCAGAAACAATCGCATCGAACGGGTCGGAACCGGCATGTATTTCGGCGATGCAGATGGCTCGGCCCCTTTTGTCGGGGGCGTCATCGAGGCCAACCGGGTCGCTCACACATTGGGCTACAACCTGCAAATCAAACATCAAAAAACACGCCCGCCCGACGATGCGGATCGCCACGAGACGGTAATCCGCCATAACGTGTTTTCCAAGCGCGATGCCATGCCGGGTCCATTGGCGCGCCCCAATGTCCTGCTGGGACATTTCCCGCCGACGGGCGCGGGCAGCGAGGATCGCTATCTGGTCTAGGGCAATCTCTTTCTGCACAATCCCAGCGAAGCGCTGTTGCAGGCGGAGGGGCGGGTGGCGATATACGACAATGTGTTCATCAACGGCAATGGCGATGCGATTCATATCCAGCCGCACAATGACATCCCGCGCGACATGGCGATTTTCTCCAATACCGTGCTGGCATCGGGCACAGGCATCCAGGTGCGCCGGGCCGAGGGCACGGCCTACCGTCAGCGGGTGATCGCCAATGTGGTGGCTGCCAGTACGCCTGTGAAAGGCGGCGAAGCGGATTACAACCTTACGCTGGCCTATCGGGCCGACCTGTTGAATGTCGCCCCGGCCGAACTGACGCTGCTTTTACTGAGACACGGTCAGGCAGCGCCGCGTTTGCCGGAGGAACTGGCGCGCGAACTGGCGGCCTATCCCGATTGGCAGCGAGCCACGCTCGGCGCACGCATCGCACCGGCGATGCTGCGCACGCTGGACTCTCCGCCATGAGCCGCAGCGAGAACAGTCCCCGCAGCCTGCTGTGGCTGGCCGCACTGGTTTACACCGCGTTTGTCATCTATGGCAGCCTGGTGCCGCTGAAATTCCATGCGCTGCCGTGGGACGAGGCCGTGGCAAGGTTCGGCGCGATACCGTTTCTCCATCTAGGCATTGGCTCACGCGCCGACTGGGTGGCCAATCTGCTGCTGTTCATTCCGCTGACGTTTCTGTGGATGGGCGTGTTGTCGGCCGGCGGCCAACGTCAGCGCGCGGTGCTGGCTACGCTGGCGCTGATTCCCGCGGCCATCGCATTGAGTGTTGGCATCGAATTCGCCCAGCTGTTTTTCCCGCAGCGTACGGTATCGCAGAACGACATCTTTGCCGAATCGCTGGGCGGTCTCGTCGGCGTGCTGGTCTGGTGGGGGACGGGCAGGCGCTTCGTCGATTGGTTGCAGGCCTGGCAACATAACCATGCCCGTGCTGCGCTGGCCGAGCGCCTGGCCTGGGTATATCTGGCGGGCGTGCTGTTTTATAACGTTCTGCCGCTGGACCTGACCATCAGCGCGGTCGAGATTTTTCACAAATGGCAGGACGGCAAGGTCAATCTGATTCCGTTTGGCGACCTGTCGCATGACGCCGCCACCGCGCTGTACGACAGCGCCACCGATGCCCTGATCTGGACGCCGCTTGCGCTGTTGTGGCGGCTCGATGGGACGCGCAATGCGTGGCGTGTGTGGGGCATGACGGTGGGCATGGCCGCCCTGCTGGAAGTCATGCAACTCTTCGTTTTTTCGCGCGTCACCGATGTCACCGACGTGTTGACGGCCGCTGCAGGCGCTGCGCTGGGCAGCTTGATTGGCGGTCGTCTGGCCACGCGCGAAGCGGCCGCTGTCCAGACGCTGTCGCGGCCAGACGGCTTGCACGGACGCGCGGGCAAGATGGTCGTGTGGCTGCCGTTCATGCTGGCAGCGGGCTGGATGGCTGCGCTGTTGTTCGTATTCTGGTTTCCCTTCGACTTCCGTACCGACGGGGCCTTCATCAAAAGCCGGCTCGGTTTTGTGCAGCGGGTACCGTTCGAGGTGTATTACTTTGGCACCGAATTTCGCGCCATCACCGAAGTGTTGCGCAAGACCTTGTTCTTTGCCCCGTTGGGCGGATTGCTGGCCTGGGGCGTGGCACGCCAGCCCTGGCGCTGGCGCAGTCTGCTGTTTGCGCTGGCCATGCTGGTGCTGGTGGGGATGCCCGCTCTCATTGAACTGGGGCAGGTGATGTTGCCGGAGAAGATCGCCGACACCACCGACTGGCTGTTGGCCTGGCTGGGTGGCCTGGCAGGCTACGGCATGGCGCGTCGCATGCTGTGGGCACCGCGCCGGGCGGTGTCGATACGGATGGCTGACGACACGGCGCTTGTCTCTCCGCCTCCTGCCCGCCGCGGGTGCTGGCATTTTCCCCTGATGCTGGGCGGCATGACGGTGCTGTTCTGGGGCGCGACGCATGCGCCGTTCATGCCCTACAACATGCGCGAATTATTGCGTGATGACGTTCCCTGGTTGTCGGCGCTGCTGCTTGCGGTGGCGTGTTACTGGCTCGCCGTCTGGCCGGTGTGGCTGGCGCGGCGGCAGGTGTCCGGCCCGGTCCGCCTGGGGCAACTGCCGCTCGGTTTGCTGGTGTATGGCGGGATCGTTTTTCTGCTGCTGGATGCTGCCGTACCGGATGAAAGTCTCTACGACCTGGGCGGCAGCCCGGTGTTGCACTGGCCGGGGCAATGGGAGCTCGGGCTGCGCTGGACGGCGCTGGCTTTGATACCGGGCGCGTTGCTCTATCTGGCTGCGCACACCGTTCGGCGCTGGCGCGGGCGGCGGCTGAGTGCGCTGCATTTCTGGGCCGCATTTCCGGTATTGTTGCTGGCGTATTGGGGCGTGGTGGTACAGGCGGACACCGACAATCTCGTCGAGCTGATGGCTACGCCGCAGCCGCTGGCCTTTCTGGCGTTGTGCGCCTGGCTCTACATCCTGTTCCTCGCCGCCGCATTGCTCGCCTCGCCTGTGACCGCAGCCCAACGCACCCTGCAACTGCTCGGCGTGCTTGTTTCGTTACCGCTCGCCGCCCTGTTTTTACACCTCGGGCTGGCCGGCGCAATCGACAAATACGGCCAGCAATTCTCGGCCCTGCAGTTTTTGTTGAGTGCCGACCGCCAGCATTATGCCGCCATGCCGGCCATCTGGATGCGCTATGGCGCGCTGCACGTGCTTGTCATCGCGGCGCTCGCCTTCATACAATGGCCGCACTTTCGCGCCGCTCAACGATTACACGCCCATCCCGCCCATGCATCTCATTGACGTTTTCAACGGCGACGCCGACGGACTCTGCGCGCTGCACCAGTTGCGCCTGGACGAACCGGCCGACTCCGAGCTGGTCACCGGACCGAAGCGCGACATCAGTCTGCTGAAACGGGTCCAGGCCGGGGCGGGGGATCGCATCACCGTGCTCGACATCGCCCTCTCGAAAAACCGCGACGCGCTCGACAGGCTGCTCGCAGCGGGTGCGCAGGTGCGCTACTTCGACCATCACCAGCCGGGCGACATCCCGGTCCATCCGCATTTCGAGCCGCATATCGATACCGATGCCAACGTCTGCACCAGCCTGCTGGTGAATCGTTATCTGCAAGGCCGACACCCGGCGTGGGCGGTGGCGGCCGCATTCGGCGACAACCTCGCCGACGCCGCGCGGCAGGCCGCCGCGCCTCTTGGACTTTCGGCCGAGCAACTGGCGCAATTGCAGTCGCTCGGCGAATGCCTCAACTACAACGGCTACGGCGAAACGCTCGACGACCTCTTCTTCGACCCGGCCGACCTGTACCGCCAGATACGCCCGTTTGCCGACCCCTTCGCGTTCATCGCCGAGTCGTCCGCCTATCGAACGCTGAAGGCCGGCTACCAGGACGACATGGCGCGCGCCGTCGCCGTGAATGCGGCGGATGCGCGCGCCGCCGGGCGCATCTTCATGCTGCCCGCCGAGAAATGGGCGCGGCGGATTTCCGGCGTGTTCGGCAATCGGCTGGCAACCGAGTCGCCCGCGCAGGCGCATGCCGTGCTCACCGCCAAGCCCGATGGCGGCTACCTCGTCAGCGTGCGTGCCCCGCTGGCGGCCAAGTCGGGCGCGGACGACCTGTGCAGCCAGTTCGACACCGGCGGCGGGCGCAAGGGCGCTGCCGGCATCAATCACTTGCCGGAGTCCGAACTGGGCCGGTTTATTGCTACGTTTTTCAAGGTTTTTGGCTAATG
>DASVPF010000434.1:0-15899 GCA_036382965.1 Thiobacillus sp. | reverse complement strand
GACATAAAAAGAGAGGGGCCCAAGCCCCTCGTATTGTAGTGCGTCGGCGCTCAGGTTTCCTGTGCGGGCTGTGCGGTCGGCGCGGGCGCGCTCGGCTTATCCCCTCCACTCGCTGGCGGTTGCGGCGTCGGACGCGGCGGTCTGTCTCATGCATATGCAGGGCGATCCGCAGAGCATGCAGCAGGCCCCCCGTTATACCGATGTGGTCGATGAAGTGAAGCGGTTCTTACAGGGTAGAGCGCAGGCCTGCGAGGCCGCGGGGATCGCACGGGCGCGACTGGTGATCGACCCGGGCTTCGGCTTCGGCAAAACGCTGGAACACAATCTGGCCCTGCTCAAGCACTTGGGTCGCCTGGCTGGGCTGGGGCTGCCGGTGCTGGCCGGGCTGTCGCGCAAGTCCATGCTGGGTGCGCTGACCGGACGTGCGGTCGATCATCGCGAATTTTCCGGCGTGGCAGCGCATCTGGCAGCAGTCGTGCGCGGCGCGCGACTGCTGCGCGTACACAATGTTGCGGCCATGCGCGATGCGCTGGCTGTCTGGAATGCAGTGGAGGAACAGCAGAATGGGACGTAAATATTTCGGCACCGACGGCGTGCGGGGCAGAGTGGGCGAGTCGCCCATCACGCCCGAATTCGTCATGCGTTTGGGCTACGCCGCCGGGCAGGTGTTGGTGGCCGATCGCGGCAGTCTGCCGCCGGATCAGCACCCGACCGTGCTGATCGGCAAGGACACCCGCATTTCCGGTTACATGCTGGAAGCCGCTCTGGAGGCGGGTTTCACCGCTGCCGGCGTGAACGTGCTGATGACCGGGCCGATGCCGACGCCGGCGGTGGCGTATCTGACGCGGGCCTTGCGTTTGCAGGCCGGGGTGGTGATTTCGGCGTCGCACAACCCGTTCGAGGACAACGGCATCAAGTTCTTTTCCGCCAGCGGGCAGAAACTGCCCGACAGCGTGGAGGAGGCCATCGAGGCGCGGCTGGAGCAGCCCATCGAGACGGTCGAGGCACGCCAGCTGGGGCGGGCCCGTCGCATCGAGGATGCGGCAGCGCGCTACATCGAGTTCTGCAAGAGCACCTTCCCCAATAGCCTCGACCTGCGCGGGATGCGCATCGTGGTCGATTGCGCGCACGGGGCAACGTATCATGTCGCCCCGCACGTGCTGCACGAGCTGGGCGCCGAGGTGATCGCCATCGGCAAGGACCCGAACGGTTTCAATATCAATGAACAGTGTGGTGCCACATACACGAAGGCGCTCTCCGACGCCGTGCGTGAGCATCGGGCGGAACTCGGCATTGCGCTTGACGGCGACGGCGATCGCCTGATGATGGCCGACGCGCAGGGGCGGATTTATGACGGCGACCAGCTGGTCTACGTCATCGCGCGCCACCGCATCCAGAGCGGCTACATGAAGGGCGGTGTAGTGGGCACGCTGATGACCAATCTGGGCACCGAACACGCGCTGGCGCGTATCCGGATTCCGTTCGAGCGGGCCAAGGTGGGCGACCGCTACGTGCTGGAGCGTCTGCATGCCAATGGCTGGACGCTAGGCGGCGAAACCTCGGGCCATATCCTGTGCCTGGACAAGCACACCACGGGTGACGGTATTGTTTCAGCCCTGCAAGTGCTGCGAGCGCTGCGCGAAACGGGTGAGACGCTGGAGGCCTTCACCGCCGATCTGGAAACCTATCCCCAGGTGATGATCAACGTTCCGGTTGCGAAGGGCTTCAAGCTGGATCGTGCGGCCGCGGTCGACGCCTCGATCGCCGCAGCGGAAGCTGTCCTGAATGGCAGCGGCCGGATCGTCCTGCGTGCCTCCGGCACCGAGCCGCTGATCCGCGTGATGGTGGAAGGACGAGATGCCGATTTGGTGCGTCACACCGCTGAAACAATCGCCGCCGCCGTGAGGACAGCCGCTGCGGGCGGGTGATTTCCCGCCCTGAAATAGTTCTGTAATATTCGCCCGTTAGTATGGCGGCGTCGCCCCTGCGGCAACGTCAACAACTACCGGAGATAATTACATGCGTACACTCAACAAACTGGCTCAAGGCGCTCTGGCTGCGGCCATGGGTCTGGCTTTCTCGGTCACCGCGCTGGCCGCCGACATCACGGGCGCGGGCGCAACCTTCCCCTACGCCGTTTACACCAAGTGGGCCGAGGCCTATCAGGCCGCGACCGGCAACAAGGTCAACTATCAGGGCATCGGCTCGTCGGGCGGTGTCAAGCAGATCAAGGCCAAGACTGTCGATTTCGGCGGCACCGATGCGCCGGTCAAGGAAGAAGACCTGGATGCGTCGCATCTGGTACAGGTGCCGACCGTAATGGGCGGCGTGACCATCGTCGTGAACGTTCCCGGTTTCGATTCCGGCAAGCTGAAGCTGGACGGCCCGACTGCGGCCAACATTTTCCGCGGCGCGATCACCAAATGGAACGATCCCGCCATTGCCAAGCTGAACCCCGGCGCCAAGTTGCCTGATCTGGCCATCACCGTGGCGCACCGCTCCGACGGTTCGGGCACTACCTACGCGTTCACCAACTATCTGGCCAAACAGTCGGTGGCGTTCATGCGTGAAGTCGGCGCCGGCAACACGGGGAACTGGCCGGCCAACGCGGTGGGCGGCAAGGGCAACGCGGGTGTGGCCGCCAACGTGCAGAAGATCAAGGGCGCGATCGGTTATGTGGATATCGCCGATGCGATGAAGAACAAGATGGACTTCGTTGCGCTGAAGAACAAGGCCGGCAACTACATCGTGCCGAATCAGGATGCCGTGGCCGACGCCGCTGCCGGCGCCAACTTCAAGGTTCGCGGCATGGCGCCGGACCTGCTCGATCAGGCGCACAAGAATGCCTGGCCGATCACCACCGCCACCTATATGCTGGCGTATGAAAAAGGCGCGGATGCGGCCAAGCAGAAGGGCGTGGTCGATTTCTTCAAGTGGTCGCTGAACAACGGCCAGAAAATGACGGAAGAACTGGGTTTCGTGCCGCTGCCGTCCAGCGTCGTGAAGATGGTCGAAGCTGAAATGAAGAACATCAAGTAATACAATACGACTTGATTGGAAGCCGGGGGCGGTTTTTACCGCCCCCGGCTTTCTGCGAAAGCATCTGTCACGACGGATGTTTCCGCAGATAATATATCGAACCGATAGGCACCTACCGTGAGCGAGCCCCGCGCATCCGCCGGAATCGATCTGCATGCCCGGCAGGTCCGGAGATTCCGCCTGCAGGATCAGTTTTTCCACCACTCCACCCGGCTGTTTGCGCTTGTCGTGCTGGCGGCGCTGGTGGGAATTCTGGTGTCGCTCACGATCGAAGCCTGGCCCAGCCTCAAGGAATTCGGTCCGGCCTTCCTGTGGACCAACGTCTGGAGCGTGCCGGACGACCGGTTCGGAGCGTTGGCCGCCATCTATGGCACGGTGGTCACGTCCGTCCTGTCGTTGTTGATCGCGGTGCCGATCAGCTTCGGCATTGCCCTGTTCCTGACCGAAACCTGCCCGGTGTGGTTGCGCCGCCCCCTCGGCACCGCGATTGAATTGCTGGCAGGCATCCCGTCCATCGTGTATGGCATCTGGGGTCTGTTCGTGTTCGCGCCGCTGTTTGCCGAACATATCCAGCCGCCCTTGCAGGCCTTGCTGGGCAAGGTGCCGGTGATTGGCGGCTGGTTCTCCGGCCCGCCCATCGGCGTCGGCATCCTGACCGCGAGCATCGTGCTGGCCATGATGGTCATCCCGTTCATTGCCTCCGTCATGCGCGACGTTTTCGAAACCGTGCCGCATGTGTTGAAGGAATCGGCCTATGGCGTGGGCTGCACCACCTGGGAAGTGATGCGCAACATCGTGTTGCCCTACACGCGCGTCGGCGTGATCGGCGGCGTCATGCTGGGACTGGGGCGCGCGTTGGGCGAGACGATGGCGGTCACCTTCGTCATCGGCAATGCCAACCGCATCAACGGCAGCCTGTTCGCCCCCGGCACGTCGATCGCCTCCACCCTGGCGAACGAATTCGGCGAGGCAAGTCCCGGCCTGCATATCGCCTCCCTGTTTGCGCTCGGGCTGGTGCTGTTCGTCATCACCTTTGTCGTGCTGGCGATTTCGCGCTGGCTGATCAGCCGCAGCATGGGGTCCGAGGGGCTGTAAACATGATGAGCCTGTATACCCGCCGCGTCTGGATCAACCGTATCGGCATCACCCTGTCCATGGTGGCGATGAGCCTGGGGCTGGTCGCGCTGCTGTGGATATTGTGGACGCTGTTTGCCAAGGGCTTTGCCGCGCTGAACTGGGATTTGTTCACCCAGGACACGCCTGCCCCCGGCTCCGCAGGCGGCGGCCTGCGCAATGCCATCGTCGGCAGCGGCCTCATCCTGTTGTTCTCCATGCTGATCTCCACACCGATCGGCATTCTGGCGGGGATTTATCTGGCCGAGTTCGGCCGCGTGTCGAAGTTCGCGTCTTTCACGCGTTTCATGACCGACATCATGCTGTCGGCACCGTCCATCGTCATCGGCCTGTTTGTCTATGCACTGTTCGTGGTGACCACGGGGGGCTTCTCGGGTTGGGCGGGTTCGTTGGCGTTGGCGCTGATTGCCATTCCGGTGGTGGTGCGCACTACCGAAAACATGCTGAAACTGGTGCCCACCAGTCTGCGTGAAGCGGCATTCGCGGTGGGCGCGCCGCGCTGGCAGGTGTCGCTCAAGGTGACGCTGCGCGCCGTCAAATCGGGTGTGGTGACCGGCGTGCTGCTGGCGATGGCACGCATCACCGGCGAGACCGCGCCGCTCCTGTTCACCGCGCTGAACAACCAGTTCTTCAGCACCAACATGGCGGAACCCATGGGCAACCTGCCGGTGGTGATTTTCCAGTTTGCGTTGAGCCCTTACGACAACTGGGTCAATCTGGCCTGGGGAGGCGCGCTGTTGATCGCTTTCCTGGTGCTGGCGGTCAACATCGGTGTGCGCGTCATTTTCCGCAACAAAGACAAACGTTAATCTCCGGAGCTGCGCTGTGCCCAATCAACCCGTGCTCAATCAACCGATGTCCGATCAAGCCATGCAGGCCGGCGAAAACGTTGCCTTGCAGGTCCGCAACCTGGATTTCTTCTACAGCGATTTCAAGGGTCTCACCAGCGTCAATCTGGACATTGCCCACAAGAAGGTGACGGCGTTCATCGGGCCGTCCGGCTGCGGCAAGTCCACGCTGTTGCGCACCTTCAACCGCATGTACGACTTGTATCCGGGACAACGCGCGGAAGGCCAGATCCTGTTCCACGGCAAGAACCTGCTCGACAAGAGCCAGGACGTGAACCTGGTGCGCGCCAAGATCGGCATGGTGTTCCAGAAGCCGACGCCGTTCCCGATGACGATCTATGAAAACATTGCCTTTGGTGTGCGCCTGTATGAACGCATGTCGAAAAGCGCGATGGACGATCGCGTGGAATGGGCGCTCAACAAGGCTGCGCTGTGGAACGAGGTGAAAGACAAGCTGCATCAAAGCGGCCTGTCGCTTTCCGGCGGCCAGCAGCAGCGCCTGTGCATCGCGCGGGCGGTCGCGGTCAAGCCGGAAATTGTGCTGCTGGACGAGCCGACCTCGGCGCTGGACCCGATTTCCACGGCCAAGATCGAAGAACTCATCAACGAACTGAAAAGCGATTACACCATTGCCATCGTCACCCACAACATGCAGCAGGCTGCGCGGATTTCCGACTTCACGGCGTTCATGTATCTGGGCGAACTCGTCGAATTCAACGAAACCGGCACCATCTTCATGCGGCCGGGCAAGAAGCAGACGGAAGACTACATCACCGGCCGTTTCGGCTGATGCTCTCTGTGAGCAACGGCCCAGCGGTTGACCGTCCGGCATGTTGCGCTTACCATCGCGCACTTTTGTTTGGCGGACTCCTGCAATGGATAAGACTGTGCGCAAGAAGCTCGTAGCCGGTAACTGGAAAATGCACGGCAGCCTGGCTGAGAACGCCGCGCTGCTGGCTGCGATCAAGCCCGCCCTGGCTGGAATCGAGGCGGCGGTCTGCGTGCCGTTTCCCTATCTGGCGCAGGCGCAGGCCGCACTCGCCGGATCGTCGATTGCCTGGGGGGCGCAAAACGTGTCCGAGCAGGCCAGGGGCGCGTTCACCGGCGAAGTGTCGACCTCGATGCTGCTCGATTTCGGCTGCAAATACGTGATCGTCGGGCATTCCGAGCGGCGCAGCCTGTATGGCGAATCCGACGAACGGGTGGCGAAGAAATACATGGCCGCACAAGCGGCCGGCCTGACACCCATTTTGTGCGTGGGCGAATTGCTGGCCGAACGCGAGTCGGGCGTGACCGAAGCGGTCGTCGCACGTCAGCTCGATGCCGTGATCCAGGCCGCCGGCGTGGCGTCGCTGGCCAAGGCAGTGGTGGCCTACGAACCGGTGTGGGCGATTGGTACCGGCAAGACGGCGACGCCCGAGCAGGCGCAGGCGGTGCACGCCTTCATCCGCAGCAAGATTGCCGCACTCGATGCGGGCGTGGCAGCCCGCCTGGTGATCCAGTATGGGGGTAGCGTAAAAGCCGCGAATGCGGCAGAATTGATGGCTCAGCCGGATATCGATGGCGGTCTGATCGGCGGCGCTGCTCTGGTCGCCGATGAGTTCATCGCGATTTGCCGGGCCGCAGCAAAGTAAGCGTCAGCAAGTAAAAGTCAAACATGGAAACACTGGTCTGGATCGTTCACGTTATCGTTGCCATCTCGGTGATCGCACTGGTGCTGTTGCAGCATGGCAAGGGTGCGGACATGGGCGCGGCATTCGGCAGCGGCTCGTCCGGCAGCCTGTTTGGCGCCACCGGTTCGGCCAATTTTCTGAGCCGTAGCACCGCTATCCTGGCGACGTTGTTCTTTTTGACCAGCCTGGGTCTGGCATATTTCGGACTTCAGCAACACAAGCCGGCCAGCGTGCTCGATCACACCGCCGTTCCGGCGAAGACAACTCGGCCTGCCGCGCCTGCGCAGATTCCGGGGCAGATTCCGGGCCAGAACGCGGGCTCGAAAGCGGGTGACATTCCGCAGTAAATCAGCAGTACACATCCGGGCGCATGCCCTTTGGCCGACGTGGTGGAATTGGTAGACACGCTATCTTGAGGGGGTAGTGACCTTGGTCGTGCGAGTTCGAGTCTCGCCGTCGGCACCATCAAATTTCCTGATTGATTCATTAGTTAACGCTATAACTAATTGATTTCCAAGATAAAAGTACCACTTTGTCGGCTTGACAGTCGACGCTCCACGCTAATACACTCCAGTCATAATTACTCAACAGCCTGACAAGGCATAGTCGGAGGGAACCTGGTGCTGGAGAATTACCTCCCCATTCTGTTATTCATTCTGGTCGGGCTGGCTTTCGGTATCGGGCCCATCGTGGCCGGCGGCCTGTTGGCGCCGCACCGACCGGACAGCGAGAAGCTCTCTCCCTACGAATGCGGCTTCGAGGCGTTTGAAGACGCGCGCATGAAATTCGATGTGCGCTATTACCTCGTCGCCATCCTGTTCATCCTGTTCGACCTGGAAATCGCCTTCCTTTTCCCGTGGGCCATCGTGCTCGAGGAAATCGGCCTCGCTGGTTTTCTTGCGATGATGGTCTTCCTCGGCATCCTGGTGGTCGGATTTGTCTATGAATGGATGCGCGGTGCGTTGGAGTGGGAATGAACATGTCTGCACGCGCTGGGCATAGCCGATGAGCATCGAAGGCGTCCTCGAACAGGGCTTTGTCACCACCAAGGCCGACCAGCTCATCAACTACATGCGCACCGGTTCGATGTGGCCGATGACGTTTGGCTTGGCGTGCTGCGCGGTGGAAATGATGCAGGCCGGCGCATCGCGCTACGACCTCGACCGGTTCGGCATCGTGTTCCGTCCGAGTCCACGCCAGTCCGACGTGATGATCGTCGCCGGCACCCTGTGCAACAAGATGGCGCCGGCGCTGCGCAAGGTCTATGACCAGATGGCCGAGCCGCGCTGGGTGATTTCAATGGGCTCGTGCGCCAATGGCGGCGGCTATTACCATTATTCCTATTCGGTGGTGCGCGGCTGCGACCGCATCGTGCCGGTCGACATTTATGTCCCGGGCTGTCCGCCCACGGCAGAGGCCTTGTTGTTCGGCATCATCCAGCTGCAGAACAAGATCAAGCGCACCAACACTATCGCCCGCTGACGACATGCCGCAGACCGTGGATGCCCTCTCTTTGTCTCTTGAAAATGTGCTCGGCGACGCGCTGGTGCAATCGTTCGTTCGCTTGGGCGAACTGACGCTGGTCGTCAAACCGCAGGCCTACGCATCGGCGATGCGCACGCTGCGCGATCATCCGGATTGCCGCTTCGAGCAGTTGATCGATCTGTGCGGCATGGATTACTCGGATTACGGTGAGGGCGCGTGGGAAGGTTCGCGCTTTGCCGTCGTGGTGCACCTGCTGTCGGTGTCGCACAACCAGCGCGTGCGGGTGCGCGTGTTCTGCCCGGACGACGACCTTCCGTTGGTGGCGTCGCTGGTCGACACCTGGCCGTCCGCCAACTGGTTCGAGCGCGAGGCTTTCGACCTCTATGGCATCGTGTTCGAAGGCCATCCCGACCTGCGCCGCATCCTCACCGATTACGGTTTTATCGGCCATCCGTTCCGCAAGGATTTCCCGCTTTCGGGCAACGTCGAGATGCGCTATGACCCGACCCAGCAGCGCGTGATTTATCAGCCTGTGTCGATCGAGCCGCGCGAAATCGTGCCGCGCATCGTGCGCGACGAGAGCTACGGGGAAGGGCGCTGATGGCCGAGATCCGGAACTACACCATGAACTTCGGCCCGCAGCATCCGGCCGCGCACGGCGTGTTGCGACTGGTGCTGGAACTCGACGGCGAGGTGATCCAGCGCGCCGACCCGCACATCGGCCTGTTGCACCGCGCCACCGAGAAACTGGCCGAGCACAAGACCTTCATCCAGTCGGTACCCTACATGGACCGTCTCGACTATGTGTCGATGATGGTCAACGAGCATGCCTACGTGATGGCGATCGAAAAGCTGCTGCAGATCGATGTCCCGGAGCGCGCGCAATACATCCGCGTGATGTTCGACGAGATCACCCGCGTGCTGAATCACCTGTTGTGGCTGGGCGCGCATGCGCTCGACGTCGGCGCGATGACGGTATTTCTCTATGCCTTCCGCGAGCGCGAAGACCTGATGGACTGCTACGAGGCGGTGTCCGGCGCGCGCCTGCACGCGGCCTATTACCGTCCCGGCGGCGTCTATCGCGACCTGCCCGACACGATGCCGCAATACGCAGCGCAGCACACCCGAAATGAAGCGACGATGAAGTCGATGAATGCCAACCGCCAGGGTTCGCTGCTCGACTTCATCGAGGATTTCACCCAGCGCTTCCCGACCTATGTCGACGAATACGAAACGCTGCTGACCGACAACCGCATCTGGAAACAGCGCACTGTCGGTATCGGCGTGGTCGCGCCCGAGCGCGCGCTGGCGCTGGGCTTCACCGGCCCCATGCTGCGCGGTTCCGGCGTCGAATGGGATCTGCGCAAGAAGCAGCCCTACGAAGTCTACGACCGCATGGATTCCGACATCCCCGTCGGCACCAACGGCGACTGCTATGACCGCTATCTGGTGCGTATCGAGGAAATGCGCCAGTCCAACCGCATCATCAAGCAGTGCATCGACTGGCTGCGCAAGAATCCCGGCCCCGTGATCGTCGACAACCACAAGGTCGCGCCGCCCGACCGCCTGTCGATGAAACAGAACATGGAAGAGTTGATCCACCACTTCAAGCTCTTTACCGAGGGCATGCACGTCCCGGCAGGCGAAGCCTATGCCGCGGTGGAGCATCCCAAAGGCGAATTCGGTATCTATCTGGTGTCGGACGGCGCGAACATGCCGTATCGCCTGAAAATCCGCGCGCCGGGTTATGCGCATCTGGCGGCGCTCGATGAAATGAGCCGGGGTCACATGATCGCCGACGTCGTCGCCATTATCGGCACGCAGGACATCGTTTTCGGGGAGATCGACCGCTGATGGCCCATCCTGATTCGAACAGCCTCCGGCTGAGTGCTGAATCGCTCGCATTGATCGATATGGAAATCGCCAAATATCCGGCCGACCAGAAACAGTCGGCGGTGATGGGTGCGCTGCGTATCGCGCAGGCCGAGTGCGGCTGGCTGAAGCCCGAGCTCATCGAATACGTCGCGGACTATCTGGACATGCCGGCTATCGCGGCTTACGAGGTGGCGACCTTCTACAACATGTACGACACCAAACCGGTGGGGCGGCACAAGATCACGCTGTGCACCAATCTGCCGTGTGCGCTGATGGGGGCGAACGAGATTGCCGAGCATCTGAAGCAGAAGCTCGGCATCGGCTTTAGCGAAACCACCGAGGATGGGCGCTTCACCCTGAAGGAAGGCGAGTGCATGGGCGCTTGCGGCGATGCGCCGATGTGCCTGCACAACAACCACACGATGCACACGCATCTGACCCCCGAGCAGGTGGACGCGTTGCTGGACAAGTTGAAATGAGTTTGCTCACGCCCACCCAACAGGTCTGCAGCTGGACACAGGCGCTGGATAATCCAGGTTCGCTCGCGACCTATGTCGCCAACGGCGGCTATCAGGCGCTGCGCCGTGTGGTGACCGGGCAGGTTTCGGGCGACGCCATCATCGCCGAGCTCAAGACCAGCGCCCTGCGCGGGCGTGGCGGCGCGGGCTTTCCCACTGGGCTCAAGTGGAGCTTCATGCCGCGCGCGTTCCCGGGCGACAAGTACATCGTCTGCAACAGCGACGAAGGCGAGCCGGGCACCTTCAAGGACCGCGACATTCTGCGCGACAATCCGCACCAGCTGATCGAGGGCATGGCGATCGCCGGCTACGTGCTGGGCGCACGCGTCGGTTACAACTATATCCACGGCGAAATCTTCGAGATCTACGACCTCTTCGAACGCGCGCTGAAGGACGCGCGCGAGGCCGGCTATCTCGGCGACAAACTGTTCGGCACCGACTTCTGCTTCCAGCTTCATGCCCATCACGGCTACGGCGCCTATATCTGCGGCGAGGAAACCGCGCTGCTGGAATCGATCGAGGGCAAGAAGGGCCAGCCGCGCTTCAAGCCGCCGTTCCCGGCGAGCTTCGGCCTGTACGGCAAGCCGACCACAATCAACAACACCGAAACGCTCGCCTCGGTGCCGTGGATCGTGCAGCACGGCGGCCAGGCCTTCCTCGAACTCGGCAAGCCCAACAACGGCGGGCCCAAGCTGTTTTCCGTCTCGGGCCATGTCAACAAGCCGGGCAATTACGAAGTGCCGCTCGGCACGCCGTTTTCCGAACTGCTCGCGATGGCGGGCGGCGTGCGCAACGGCCACACGCTGAAGGCCGTCATTCCCGGCGGGTCGTCGGCTCCGGTGCTGCCGGGCGACGTCATGATGGACTGCACCATGGACTTCGACTGCATCGCCAAGGCGGGTTCCATGCTGGGCTCGGGCGCGGTCATCGTCATGGACGAAACCGTATGCATGGTGCGCGCGCTCGAACGGCTGTCGTATTTCTACTTCGAGGAATCGTGCGGCCAGTGCACGCCGTGCCGCGAAGGCACCGGCTGGATGTACCGGGTGATCCACCGCATTGAGCACGGCCAGGGCCGGCCCGAAGACATGGATTTGCTCAACAGCGTGGCAGGACGCATCGGCGGCCACACCATCTGCGCGCTGGGCGATGCGGCTGCGATGCCGGTGCAGAGTTTCCTCAAACATTTCGGCGATGAGTTCGCGTACCACGTCGAACACAAGCGCTGCATGGTGTGATCAGATGGCCACGTTGAACATCGAAATCGACGGCAAGTCGCTTCAGGTCGAAAGCGGCGACACCATCATGGATGCGGCGAATCAGGCCGGCATCGTGATCCCGCATTTCTGCTATCACAAGAAGCTCTCCATCGCCGCCAACTGCCGCATGTGCCTGGTGCAGGTGGAGAAGGCGCCGAAGCCGCTGCCCGCCTGCGCGACGCCGGTGACCGACGGCATGAAGGTGCACACGCGTTCGGAATACGCGATCAATGCGCAAAAAAGCGTGATGGAGTTTCTGCTCATCAACCATCCGCTCGACTGCCCGATCTGCGATCAGGGCGGCGAGTGCACGTTGCAGGATCTGGCGGTGGGCTACGGCGGCTCGTCGTCGCGCTACCAGGAGGTCAAGCGCGTGGTGCGCGACAAGAACCTCGGCCCGCTGATTGCCACCGACATGACGCGCTGCATCCATTGCAGCCGTTGCGTGCGCTTCGGCCAGGAAATCGCCGGCGTCATGGAACTCGGCATGCCGGGGCGCGGCGAGCACACCGAGGTCATGTCCTTCCTCGAAAGCCAGGTCGCATCCGAGTTGTCGGGCAATGTCATCGACCTGTGTCCGGTCGGCGCGCTCACCAGCAAGCCTTTCCGCTACACCGCCCGTACCTGGGAACTGTCGCGCCGCCTGTCGATCAGCCCGCACGACAGCCTCGGTTCCAACCTCGAAGTCCACGTCAAGGACAACAAGGTGATGCGCGTGCTGCCGCGCGAAAACGAAGACGTCAACGAATGCTGGCTGGCCGACCGCGACCGTTTTTCCTATCAAGGCTTGAACACCGCCGAGCGTCTGACCCAGCCGATGGTCAAGCAGAACGGGCAGTGGGCTGAAACGACCTGGCAGGATGCGCTCGAATTCGTCGCCAACAAACTGAAAGCGATTCCCGCCGACCGGATCGGTGCGCTGTCGACGCCGCATCGTCCGGCGGAGGAGCTGTTCCTGCTGCAAAAACTGATGCGCGGCATGGGCTGCGGCAACGTCGATCATCGTCTGCGGCAGTCGGATTTCGCGCTCGACGACAAGGCGCACGGCGGCTTCTGGCTGGGCATGCCGGTGACCTACATGTCGCGCCTCAACCGCATGCTGGTGGTGGGGGCCAACCTGCGCAAGGATCACCCGCTGATGGCGCACCGCATCCGCGAATCGGTACGCTGGTACGGCGAACTCAACCTCATCAACGCGGCGGAAGACGAATTCCTCGGCAAGGTGCACGCCAAGCGCATTGTCGCGCCGTCGCAGCTTGCCGCTGCGCTCGCCGGCGTGTGCCGCGCGCTGGCCGAACTGAAGAAGCTGCCGCTGCCGGACATCGCCGCGTCATATTTTGCCAACGGGGGCGCCGCCGACGACATCGCGCGCCGGATGGCAGAGAGCCTGGCGGGCGGCGAGACCCGCGCCGTATTCCTCGGCAACATGGTGCAGCACCATCCGACCTATTCGCAGATTTACGCGCTGGCGCAGGACGTGGCGCGGCTCGCAGGGGCAAGCTTCGGCGTGCTGGGCGAAGCGGCCAACAGCGTCGGTGCGGTGGCGGTGGGCGCGGTTCCCAGCCGCGGACCGCTGGGGCAGCCGGCGATCAAGGGCCTCAATGCCCAGCAGATGCTGACCCGGCCCTTGCGTGCGTACCTGTTGCTGGGGGTCGAAGCCGAGCTCGACACCTACGATCCGGTGACGGCATTGGCCAGCATCAACGCGGCAGAGTTCGTTGTGGTGATGTCGCCCTACAAAGGCAAGTCGCTCGACTACGCCGACGTGCTGCTGCCGATTGCGCCGTGGACCGAGACGTCCGGCACCTTCATCAACACCGAAGGCCGCGTGCAGAGTTTCAATGCCGTGGTCAAGCCGATGGGCGAAACCCGGCCGGCATGGAAGGTGCTGCGCGTGCTGGGCAATCTGCTGGGACTGACAGGTTTTGAGCACAACGATTCCAGGGACGTGCTGCGCGACGCGCTCGGCGACACGCCGACCGGCAACGTGCAGGCCTTTCTCAATAACGCAGTCAGCGCCGTGACAATGGTGCCTCCCCCGATGTCCAGCGGGCTGGAGCGGGTCGCCGAGGTGCCGATCTACCAGACCGATGCCGTCGTGCGCCGCTCGCCCGCGCTGCAGATGACGCGGGACGCCGCGCTGCCGGTGGCGCGCATGCACAGCCGACTGATTGCAAAGCTGGGGCTGGAAGAAAATGGCCGCGTCTCGGTGCGCCAGACTGCCAGCGCGCTGACGCTGAAAGTGCAGCGCGACGATCTGCTGCCGGACAATTGCATCCGGGTTCCCAGCGGTCATCCGCTGACGGCAGGACTGGGCCCGATGTTCGGCCCGATCACGGCGGAGCCGGTCTGATGGCGGCCGGATTCATGGAAAGCATGGGCATGGACTGGGCCGCGATTCAGGCCGTCATCTGGACGCTGGTCAAGATTCTGGCGCTGGTGGTGCCGTTGATGCTGGGCGTGGCCTACCTGACCTACGCGGAACGGAAAATCATCGGCTGGATGCAGGTGCGTATCGGGCCGAATCGCGTGGGGTTTCAGGGCCTGCTGCAGCCGATCGCCGACGCAGTGAAGCTGCTGATGAAGGAAATCATCATTCCGTCCGGCGCCAGCCGCGGCCTGTTCATCCTCGGTCCCATCCTCGCCATCGCGCCGGCGCTCGCGGCATGGGCGGTGATTCCGTTCACCGATTCGCTGGTACTGGCCAATATCAATGCCGGTCTGCTGTACGTGATGGCGATCACCTCGATGGGCGTGTACGGCGTCATCATCGCGGGCTGGGCGTCCAACTCCAAATATGCCTTCCTCGGCGCGATGCGTTCGGCGGCGCAGATCGTGTCGTACGAAATCGCCATGGGCTTCGCGCTGGTCGGGGTGCTGATGGCGGCGCAGTCGCTCAACCTTACCGACATCGTGCAGGCGCAGGCCGGCGGGCTTCACCACTGGTACATCTGGCCGCTGTTCCCGCTGTTCGTGGTGTACCTGGTCGCCGGCGTCGCCGAGACCAACCGCGCACCGTTCGACGTCGCCGAGGGCGAGTCCGAGATCGTCGCCGGTTTCCACGTCGAGTATTCCGGCATGGCATTCGCCGTGTTCTTTCTCGCCGAATACGCCAACATGATCCTGGTCGCCGCGCTGGCCACGCTGATGTTCCTCGGCGGCTGGCTGTCACCCGTGACCTTCCTGCCCGACGGCATCGTCTGGTGGCTGCTCAAGACCGGCTTCGTGCTGTTCCTCTTCCTCTGGTTCCGCGCCACCTTCCCGCGCTATCGCTACGACCAGATCATGCGCCTGGGCTGGAAAGTGTTCATCCCCATCACCCTCGTCTGGATCGTCGTCGTCGGCGCCATGATGCAGACGCCGTATGGCTATCTCTTCCACTGAGCGTGCCATGAAACGGATCACCCAATTTTTCGGCAGCCTGCTCCTGATCGAACTGCTGCGCGGCATGATGCTCACCGGCCGCAACATGTTCGCGCGCAAGATCACGGTGCAGTTCCCGGAAGAGAAAACGCCGCAGTCGCCGCGTTTCCGCGGCCTGCATGCACTGCGCCGCTACCCCAACGGCGAGGAGCGCTGCATTGCCTGCAAGCTGTGCGAAGCGGTGTGTCCGGCGCTCGCCATCACCATCGAATCGGAACAGCGCAGCGACGGCACCCGCCGCACCACGCGCTACGACATCGATCTCACCAAGTGCATCTTCTGCGGCTTCTGCGAGGAATCCTGTCCGGTCGACTCCATCGTCGAAACCCGCATCCTCGAGTACCACGGCGAGCAGCGCGGCGACCTCATCTACACCAAGCCCATGCTGCTGGCGATCGGCGACCGGTATGAGGAACAGATCGCCAGGGACAGGGCGGCGGATGCGAAGTATCGGTGATGCGGGGGCTAGGATCTAGGAGTTAGGGGCGAGGGGTGGTGCGCTGGTGCGCACTGATTTGTAAACAATATGACATACGAATGAAATGAAACGGGAGGCAGGCAAACGGAAATCTGGCATCAGGCACTAGCGGTGGATTTCATCCTAGCCCCTAATTCCTAACTCCTAGCCCCTAGAACATGACTTAC
>DASVPF010000433.1:0-1918 GCA_036382965.1 Thiobacillus sp. | reverse complement strand
GAAAGCTGTAGGGCGTATCGCACCAGCGGCAGCGCAGCGGGCAGCCCGCCAGACGGACGAACACCGTCGGCAGGCCGGCACGGCTGGTTTCGCCCTGCAAGGACAAAAACACTTCGGTGATGCGGAGCGTGGTTGTTGACGCTTCAGCGTCTTTACAACCACGGCCTACCCCTTGCGGGTGGAGCGTGGTTGTTGGCGCTTCAGGAGCGGAGCGGGTTCGCGGCGTGGACGCCGCTCCTACAGGTGGGTGGAGCGTAACCAACTCTGACATGCTGTTTACTTGAGTGCGGACAGCCGGCGGGCGGCAAGCGTGGCGGCATGGGTTCCGGGATGTTTCGCCACCAGTTCCTCGAGCGTCTTGCGGGCGCCCTTGACGTTATCCAGCGCAATCTGGTTGGCGGCGATGTTGAGCAGCGCGTCGGGCACCTTGGCGCTGGCAGGATAGGTAACCAGCAGCTTCTGCTGTTGTGCCAGCGCGGTTTTGTAGTCCTTCAGCGCGTAATACGCGTAGCCGATCCAGTATTGCGCGTTGACGGCCAGCGCGCTGTCGGGATACGCCTTGAGAAAACCCTTGAATCCGGCAATGGCGCCCGCGTAATCGGCTTGGCGGAACTGGGCGAGCGCGGCTTCGTAACTGCGCTCGGCCTGCGGATCGGGCGCGGCGGGCGTCGCGCCTGCCGTCCCGGACGACACCGCAACGCCCGGGACGGATGCCGCTGGCACGCCCGGTGCGGCGGGCGGCGCCTCGGCTGCCGACGCGGATTTGATCGCCTTGGCGAGTTCGGCGATGCGCTGGTCGAGGTCGGTATACAAATCGCTTTGCCGCTTGCCCAGCGTATCCAGCTGATGCCCCTGGACTTCGGCCTGGCCGCGCAATCCGGCAAGGTCGGCCTTGAGCGTTTCGACGTCCTTCAGCAAATCCAGCATCTGCTGGTTTTGCTGCAGCGTCGCCGCCTCCAGCTTACCGAGCCGCGCATCGAGCGCATCCGCCCGCTGCTGCTGCGCCTGGATCTGGTGGGTGAGCGCCTCGTCGTTGCCGAACAGCGCTGCCCCCGCCGCCGGGGAAAGCAGCGCACCGACGGACGCGAGTATCAGGGCGTAACGCCGCATCGGGCCCTTACTCGTCGCCATACACCACGTCGGTGCGACGGTTCTCGGCGTAGGCCGCTTCGGTCTCGGCCGCGTTGCGCGGCTTCTCCTCGCCGAAGCTGACCGCTTCCATCTGCGCGTCGCTCACCCCCAGCACGGCCAGCGCCTTGCGCACCGCTTCGGCGCGCTTCTGCCCCAGCGCCAGGTTGTATTCGCGGCTGCCGCGATCGTCGGCATTGCCCTGCAGGATCACGCGCGCATCGCGCTTCGACATCAGGTAGCCGGCGTGCGCTTCGAGCACCGGGCGGTATTCGTCCTTCACCGCGTAACTGTCGAAATCGAAAAAGATGCTGCGCTTGGACAGCGGACTGGCCGGGTTCTTGCGCGGATCGGCGGATGCGCTGCTGCCTTCCAGCGCGCTGCCCTTCACCCCGGCGCCGCCCGCGCCGGTGGTTTCGGTGCCGGCCTGCCCGGTCGCGGGCGCCGTCGCGCCTTCGCCGGTACGCTTTTCAACGGTCGCCTGCGGGCCCCCGGTGGTGCCGCACGCAGTCAGGGTCAAGGCAAGCAGGGCGGGCCAAAAAATCTTGTTCATCGATCTCTCCTCAGGGTAAATGACGGCGCCGAACAACAGGAACATCTGAGCCTGTCGAAAGACAGCATGGGGTTCGACAGGTTCACCACGAACGTATATTAAATGCCGGCTCCATACAGCCGGCACTCACGATCCCCAGGCGGGCTCGCGGGCGTCAACGCCCGATTCGGACAGGCGCGCATGGGTTTTACCATCCAGGCTCACCGTGCCGAGTATCCCGCGTCCGCCCTGCACCGT
>DASVPF010000432.1:0-2503 GCA_036382965.1 Thiobacillus sp. | reverse complement strand
GCCGACAACGATTCGATGTACAACACGCCGGCCACCTTCTCCATGTACACCGCGGGGCTGGTGTTCAAGTGGCTGAAGGCGCGCGGCGGCCTCGCCGCGATGGAAAAGACCAACCGCGAAAAAGCCAACCTGTTGTACGACGCGCTCGACGCGACCGATTTCTACGCTTCGCCGGTGGCGCGCGACAACCGCTCGCTGATGAACGTGCCGTTCACCCTGAAGGACGCTGCGCTCGACGAGGCTTTCCTCAAGGCCGCCAAGGAACGCAAGCTGCTACAGCTGAAAGGTCACCGCTCGGTCGGCGGCATGCGCGCGTCGATCTACAACGCCATGCCGATCGAGGGCGTGCGTGCGCTGGTCGACACGATGCGCGAATTCGAGAAGCGCCATGGCTGAGCCGCGCAAGATCCTCACGCTCAACGCCATTTCCGCGCGCGGGCTGGCGCGGCTGCCGGAGCATTACACGGTCGGCGGCGACATTGCCGACCCGGACGGCATCCTGGTGCGCTCGGCCAACATGCACGACATGGAGATCCCGGCATCGGTGCAGGCGATCGGCCGCGCCGGGTCGGGGACCAACAACATTCCGGTGAAAAAGCTGTCGGAACGCGGCGTGCCGGTGTTCAACGCGCCGGGCGCCAACGCCAATGCGGTGAAGGAACTGGTCATCGCCGGCATGCTGATGGGCGCGCGCAACCTGGTGCCGGCGCTGAAGTTCGTCGAAGGCCTGTCCGGCACGGATGAAGAAATACACAAGGCGACCGAGGCCGGCAAGAAGCAGTTCGCCGGCATGGAGCTGCCGGGCCGCACGCTCGGCGTGATCGGCCTCGGCGCCATCGGCTCCTACATCGCAGAAGCGGCCATCGGGCTCGGCATGAAAGTCGTCGGCTTCGATCCGGCGATCACGGTCGACGCCGCCTGGCGCCTGCCGTCGCAGGTCAAGCGTGCCGAGAACGTCGAGGACGTGCTGCGCATGGCCGATTTCGTCACCCTGCATGTGCCCTTGCTGGATGCCACGCGCAACCTCATCAACGCCCAGCGCATCGGCGCGATGCGTTCCGGTGCGGTGCTGCTCAATTTCGCGCGCGAAGGCGTGGTCGACAACGCCGCCGTGATCGAGGCGCTCGGCGCCAACAAGCTGTGCGCCTATATCTGCGACTTCCCGGCGAATGCGCTGAAAGGTCAGCCCAAGGTCGTGGCGCTGCCGCACCTCGGTGCCTCCACCGAGGAGGCCGAGGAGAACTGCGCGGTGATGGTGGCCGAGCAGCTCGCCGACTATCTGGAAAACGGCAACATCCTCAACGCCGTCAACTTCCCCAACGTCAGCATGGCGCGCGAATCCGGCTTCCGGCTGGCGATTGCCAACGCCAACGTGCCCAACATGGTGGGGCAGATCTCGTCGCTGCTTGCGGCCGCCGGGCTCAACATCCACAACATGGTCAACAAGTCCAAGGGCGACATGGCGTACACGCTGGTCGACGTCGACAGCGCCGTGCCCGCCGAGTTGAGGCAACAACTTTCCGCCATCGCCGGCGTGCTGGCCGTGCGCTATCTGCCTGCATGAAGGACGAGGCATCCAGCGCGCCAGGCGCGAACGCCGAACTTGCAGCGCTGCGCGCGCGCATCGATGGCATCGACGACGCCATCCTGCAGCTGGTGTCGGAGCGCGCGGGCATCGCGCAGCAGGTCGGGCGCGCCAAGAATGGCGAAAAAATCTACCGCCCCGAGCGCGAGGCGCAGATCGTGCGGCGCCTGACGGACGCCAACCCGGGCCCGCTGTCGGGCGACACCATCGAGCGCCTGATCCGCGAAATCATGTCGGCCTGCCGCGCACTCGAAGACACCCTCCGCATCGCCTATCTCGGCCCCGCCGGCACCTTCAGCCAGCAGGCGGTGACGAAACATTTCGGCCGCGAGGTCGACGGCCTGGCCGAAGCCGACATCGACGCCTGCTTTCACGCGGTGGAAACCGGCCGCGCCGATTTTGCCGTGGTGCCGGTGGAAAACTCCACCGAGGGCGCCATTTCGCGCACGCTCGATCTCATCGTCGCCAGCCCGCTGAAAATCTGCGGCGAGGTGATGCTGCCGATCCATCAGACGCTGATGCGGAAGGAGGCGAACCTCGCCGGTATTGCCCGCGTCTACGGCCACGCGCAATCGCTCGCGCAGTGCCAGCACTGGCTCGGTCGTCACCTGCCCGATGCCGAACGCGTCAGCGTCGTCAGCAATAGTGAGGGCGCGCGCCGCGCTGCCGTCGAGCCCGCTGCCGCCACGCTGGGAAGCGAAGCCGCTGCCGAACTGTATGGCCTCGCGGTGGTGGAGGCGCGCATCGAGGACGAGGCCAGCAACACCACGCGTTTTCTGGTGCTGGGTCAAACCGATTCCGCGCCGTCCGGGCGCGACAAGACCTCGCGGATGATCTGGGTGATGCGCGCGGGGTTGGCGAGGATGTCGAGCAGGTCGGCAATCTTCGCCATGATCTCCTTGTACTCGCCGATGATCT
>DASVPF010000431.1:0-2158 GCA_036382965.1 Thiobacillus sp. | reverse complement strand
GGTTCGTGGGGCCGGACAACGGGTTGTTGTCGGTGGTTGCTGCGCGGCATGCCGATACCCGGCTGTGGCGCATCACCTGGCAACCCGATGCCTTGTCCGCCACGTTTCATGGCCGCGACCTGTTTGCGCCGATCGCGGCCGACATCGCGCGCGGCGAGTTCCCGGAGACCAAACTGGCTTCGATCACCAGGCTCGGGGTCGAATTCGATGCGGGCGATCTGGCGCGGGTGATCTACATCGACCATTACGGCAACGCCTGGACCGGCGTGCGCAGCGTACCGACGAGTGCGCGCGTGACCGTCGCAGGCGAATTGTTCAAGCACGGCGAGAGCTTCGGCTTCGTCGGCAAGGGCGAGGGCTTCTGGTTCATCAACAGCGTCGGGCTGCTGGAACTCGCGATCAACCGCGGCAGTGCCGCGGTCGCGTTTGGTCTGAAAGTGGGCGACCCGGTTCAGGTGCAGCGGCTGAATTGAGGGGCTATTCCAGCCCGACCAGCAGCGCCCGATAGTCGTTGACGTTGGTTCGCGTGGGGCCGTTGACGACCAGATCGCCCAGCGCTGCAAAAAATCCGTGGCTGTCGTGGGCGGCCAGCACGGCCGCTGCGTCGAATCCCTGCGAACGGGCGCGGGCCAGGGTGTCAGGGGTGATCACTGCACCCGCATTGTCCTCGCTGCCGTCGATCCCGTCGGTGTCGCAGGCGATCGCCCACGCCGAGGTGTCGCGCAGGGCCAGTGTGAGCGCCAGCAGGAACTCGGCATTGCGGCCACCGCGGCCATGCTGCGGACGCAGCGTGACGGTGGTTTCGCCGCCGGAGATCAGCGCAAGCGGCCGTCGGTGCGCCAGCGCATGCACCAGCGCGGCGTGCTGTTTGGCCACGGCCTGCGCCTCGCCGCTGACGCTGTCGGAAAGCAGCAAGGCGGGAATCCCGTGCCGTTTGAAAAAGCGAACTGCGGCCATCAGGCTGCCGCGTGCACTCGCGATGACGCGGTTTTCCATGCGGTCGAAGCAGAGGCTTCCCGGTTTGGGCGTATCGGCTGGCAGGCCGTTGGCGCAGGCTTCGAGATGGTGCCTGATGCCCGTTGGCAGCGCGACCCGGAAGCGTGCCAGCCGCTCAAGCGCATCGGTGCAGGTGGTGGGGTCGGGCGCGCATGGACCGGATGCGATGTGGGTGGGATCGTCGCCGACGACGTCGGAAATGATGAGCGCCAGTCCCCGCGCACCGCCAGCCGCCTGCGCCAGTCGTCCGCCCGCCAGGCGGGTGAGGTGCTTGCGCACGGTGTTGATGTCGTGGATGGGGGCGCCGGCATGCAGCAGCGCTTTGGTCACCTGGCGCAGTTCCTTCAGCGTGACGCCATCGACCGGCGCGGCGAGCAGGCTGGAGCCGCCGCCTGAGATTAGCGCCAGCAACAGATCGTCCGGCCCCAGTTGGCGGGCCATGTCCAGCATCCGCAAGGCCGCCGCCTCGCCGCGTCCGTCGGGCAGCGGGTGGCTGGCTTCGACGACTTCGATGCGACGGGTGGGCAGGCCGTGCCGGTAGCGCGTGACCACCAGCCCGGACAGCGGCGCGTCCGTCGGCCAGTGCGCCTCGACGGCGGCGGCCATGCTGGCCGCAGCCTTGCCGCCGCCGACCACCAGCGTGCGGCCGCGCGGCGGCGCGGGCAGGTGCGGCGGCAGAACCCGTGCCGGGTCGGCTGCGGTGACGGCGGCATGAAACGAATCCAGCAGCAGGGTGCGTGCATCCATCGGGCGAAACGGGCCAGGCAAGATGCCGAATTGTAGTGCTGTAATTGGATGCGTTGAGTGGCGTAGCCGTCCGACAAAAACGGCCAGGAAAACCTGGCCGTCTGTGGCGGGGGCGCGCGGATTACTTCTGGGTGGCGTCCTTGGCCTTGTCGGCCATTTCCTGCGCCTTGTCGGCGCTTTTTGCGGCTGCATCAGCCGCACCCTGTGCGGCAGTGGCAGCTGCGTCTTTGGTTGCATTCGCAGCGGCAGAGGCCGCTTCACCTGCAGCGGTGGCGGCCGAACCGGCGGCCTCGGCAGCGGAACCTGCGGCCTGCTGCGCGGATTCGGCGGCAGCACCTGCGGCGAGCGCGGCGACTCGGATTCGGCCGGCGTGCCTTCCAGATCGGCGAACACGGAAAGCTGGTTCACCAGGATG
>DASVPF010000430.1:0-4016 GCA_036382965.1 Thiobacillus sp. | reverse complement strand
CTGGGCGCTCTGCGCCTCGTCGTAGCGGTTGACCGCGTCGAGCAGGCCGATCATGCCGGCCTGCACCAAGTCGTCTTCCTCCACGCTGGGCGGCAGCCGTCCCATCATGTGATGCGCCAGGCGCTTCACCATCGGCATGTATTGCGTCAGCAGATCGTTTTTCTCGTTTTTTTCGCTTTTTCCGGTTGCGGTGTACATGATCCTATCTCCTGCAGGCTTCCAGCAGGCGGCCGCCCTGGATCACGCGCTGCATGAAGCCGCCGACGCTGCCCAGGCTGGGCGCCTGCGGCCAGCGCAGCAGGCCGTCGGCCAGCTTGCGGAAGTGCGAGGTGGACTGCGCGACGGGAAACGCGTCCACCACCGAGGTATGCAAACGGCCGGCACGGTTCAGTCGCTCGTCCAGCGGAATGTAGCCCAGGTAATCGACCGATACGCCCAGATAGCGCTCGGCGGTGTAGGTGAAATTGTCCGCCACGGCCTGCGCCTCGTCCGGCGAGTGCATGCGATTGAGCAGCAGGCGGAACTGGCGCTTGCCGAAGTTGTGCGTCAGCCGCTTGACCAGGGTGTAGCCCTGGGTGATGGCGGCATTGCCGGGCGGCAGCACCACCATGATCTCGGAGGCGGCGAGACCGAGCGGCAGCGCGTCGGGATCGGTGGCCTCTTCCATGTCCACCAGCACCACGTCGACGCCGCATTGCAGCCGGTTGAAGCTCTGCGCCAGCCATTCCTGGTCGCGTTCGGACAGACGCCCCAGGCGGTTGAAGCCGCCGCCGATCGGCAGCACCTGCACATTGTCGGGGCCGTTGAGAATCAGCGCCTCCAGCGTGCAGTGCCCTGCCAGCACGTCCGCCACGTCGTAGCGCGGCGTGAGGCCGAGCGCAGCGGCCGCGCCGCGGCCATGCCGGTCCTGGTCGACGATGAGCACGTCGCGCCCCGAGCGCGCCAGCGCCACGGCCAGGTTGGCGGTCGCGGCGGTCTTGCCCGCGCCCTGTTGCCCCGACATCACGGTGATGACCTGAAACCCGGTCTGCCCCAGCAACCGGCGCAGTCCGGCGGCCTGATCGCTGACGAATTTATCCAAGGGCCACCGCGCTTTCACGATGGCTTGCCTGCATGCCGCCCATGGCGAAGGCCAGTTCGCTGTCGCCCAGCTGCCACGGCGAGGACAGCGAACGGGTTTTGAAGGCGCGGTGAATGAGGTACTGGCGGTTGGCCAGGTGCAGGTCTTCGGGCACGCGCTGGCCGGTCGCCAGATAATGCACGTTCAACTGGTGGCGGATCGCGCAATCGAGCGCAGGGCCGAGGCTCGCCGCCTCGTCGACTTTGGTCAGGATGCAGCCGTCGAGTCCGCGCGTCTGATACGCCTGCACCACTTCGTTCAGCGTGTCGCCATGGCTGGTGGCGTTGAGCAGCAACAAGCGCTTGATCGGCTTGCCGGCCTGGCACAGCATCTCGACCTGCTCGGCGACGGCCTGGTCGCGCTGGCTCATGCCGACGGTGTCGATCAGCACGGTGTGCTTGTTGCGCAGCTCGGACAGCGCCAGCCGCAGGTCGGCCGCGTCGCGCACCGCATGCACGGTCACGCCGAGAATCTTGCCGTAGATGCGCAACTGCTCGTGGCCGCCGATCCGGTAGCTGTCGGTGGTCAAGAGCGCCAGCTTGTCGGCGCCGTGGCGCACCACGAAGCGCGCGGCCAGCTTGGCGGTGGTGGTGGTCTTGCCGGCGCCGGTCGGCCCCATCAGGGCGAACACGCCGCCGTCGTCGAGCACGCCGGATTCGTTCTGCATCACCGAGAGGCGCTGCATCAGGGTGTTGCGCATCCAGGCCTGCGCCTGCTCGACGTCGCCTTTCGGCAGGGTTTCCAGCAGCTCGCGCGCCAGCGTGGCGGAAAAGCCGGCCGCCAGCATGTCGCGCATCAGGGCGGCGCCGGACGGATCGCGTCCCGGCAGATCGCGCCAGGCCAGATCCGCCAGCTGGCTTTCCAGCCGCGTCTGCATCGTCTTGATTTCACTGATCACGCTTTGCGCCAGTTGGGCGCTGTCCTGGCTCGGCACGGCGACCCGCTCGATCAGACGCCGTTTGATGGTGACCTCGGGTTCCGGTTCGGCCTGCATGACCGGCGCCGTCGCTCGGGGCGCAGGCGCCGGTGCTTCCACGACCGGCGGCGCCATCGCCGCGATGTCCTCGGCTGCCAGCGCCAGCACCTCGACCCCGCCGTCGACGGCGCGATTGGAGAGGATCACCGCATCAGGACCGAGCGCGTCGCGCAATTGACGCATGGCCTCGCGGGATGTTTTGGCGACGATACGTTTGACGTTCATGCTGCTCCTCCTACCAGGGAAGTCACTTTGATCTGTTTGCCTTCGGGCACTTCAGCGTGCGAAAGCACCTTGAGTTGCGGCACGGTGCGCCGCAGGAAACGCGCAAGCAGCGGACGCAGCACGGCCGGCGTCAGCAAGACCGGGGGATGGCCGAGGGCCTCCTGCCGCTGCGTCGAGGTCTGGGTCCGTTCCAGCAGGGAATCGGCCAGCCCCGGCTCCAGGCCGGCGGCGTCGCTGCCCGCCTGCAGGGTTTGCAGCAGCAGGCGCTCCAGTCCCTGGTCCAGCGCAATCACCGGCAGTTCGCTGGCCGAGCCGTAGATCTGCTGCACGATCGAGCGCCCCAGCGCCACGCGCACCAGCGCGGTGAGCTCGTGCGGATCCTGCACCCGCGCGGCATGCTCCAGCAGGGTGTCGATGACGGTGCGCATGTCGCGAATCGCCACGCCTTCGGTGAGCAGGGTTTGCAGTACCTTCTGCACGGTCGAGAGCGGCAGCATCTTCGGCACCAGGTCTTCCACCAGCTTGGGTGCGCTCTTGCCGAGGTGATCGAGCAGGGCCTGCACTTCCTGCCGCCCCAGCAGCTCGGCGGCGTGCTGCGTGACCAGATGGTTCAGGTGGGTGGCGACCACGGTGCCGGGGTCGACCACGGTGTAGCCCATGGCCTGGGCCTGCTCGCGCAGCGCCGCTTCGATCCAGATGGCCGGCAGGCCGAACGCCGGATCGCGCGTGGCGACGCCCGGCAAGGCCGTGGCGACACTGCCCGGGTCGATGGCGAGGAACTGTCCGGTGCGCACTTCGCCGCTGCCGATTTCCACGCCTTTCAGCGTGATGCGATAGCTGTTCGGATTGATTTCGAGGTTGTCGCGGATGTGCACGGCGGGCGGCAGGAAGCCGACTTCGCGCGCGAATTTCTTGCGGATGCCCTTGATGCGCCGCACCAGTTCGCCGTCGGCGGCGCTGTCCACCAGCGGGATCAGGCGGTAGCCGACTTCCAGTCCCAGGGTATCGATGGGCGCGACGTCCTCCCAGCTGGCTTCCTGGCTTTCGACTGCGGCGGCCGGCGCGGTCTCCACCTCCGGCGGAGCTTCCTGCTGCCGCTTGCTGCTCTTGTAGGCGAGCCATGCCATGCCGCCCGCCAGCAGCAGGAAAGCCAGGTTCGGCATCCCCGGAATCATGCCCATCATGCCGATGATGGCAGCGGTGATGTAGAGCGCCTGCGTCTTGTTGAAGACGTTGGACAGCATCTGGCCGGCGATATCTTCCTCGGTGCTGACACGGCTGACGATGATGCCGGCGGCGATCGAAATGACCAGCGCCGGAATCTGCGCCACCAGGCCGTCGCCGATCGCCAGCAGGGTGTAGTTGTGGGCGGCGTCGGCAAGTGACAGGTCGTGCTGCATCAGGCCGATGATCAGGCCGCCGATGATGTTGATCAGCAGGATCAGGATGCCGGCGATGGCGTCGCCGCGCACGAATTTCGAGGCACCGTCCATCGAGCCGTAGAAATCGGCTTCCTGGGCGATTTCGGCGCGGCGGCGGCGTGCTTCGTTCTCCTCGATCAGGCCGGCGTTGAGGTCGGCGTCGATCGCCATCTGCTTGCCCGGCATCGCATCGAGGGTGAAACGCGCGCTGACCTCGGCGATGCGCCCGGCGCCCTTGGTGATGACAATGAAGTTGATCACCACCAGAATGACG
>DASVPF010000429.1:0-6527 GCA_036382965.1 Thiobacillus sp. | reverse complement strand
CGCTTTCTCGCGGCAACGCGGGTGCGAAATCAGTGTTAACACGCCCTAGCGTTCCAGGTACTTGAGCTTGTCCTTGACGCCGGCCCATTCGTCGGCGTCGGGCAATGGATCCTTGCGTTCGATGATGGCCTTCCATCCCTTGGCGAGTTCGGCGTTGAGCGCGATATAGGCGCGCTGATCGTCCGGCACGTCGTCTTCGGCATAAATGGCCTCGACCGGGCATTCGGCCACGCACAGGGTGCAGTCGATGCATTCGTCCGGGTCGATGACGAGGAAGTTGGGGCCCTCGCGGAAGCAGTCCACCGGACAGACATCGACACAGTCGGTGTATTTGCACTTCACGCAGGCGTCGGCTACAACGTAAGTCATTCGTTATTTACCCAGATTGTTGAGAAAAGGCCGGATGCTTGCAGGCGGCCGTTTTGATGTAGCATATCGGCACAAAACCGAATTTTCCAGCTTTACCACCTCCCAAACTGTCCAGGCCGCATCCGGCCAACCCCATATTCACAATAGGAGCTTCACCGATGAGCGAGCATGTTCATTACATATCCGACGATTCCTTCGAGCAGGAAGTGCTGCAAGCCGGCGTGCCGGTGCTGGTGGATTACTGGGCGGACTGGTGCGGACCCTGCAAGATGATTTCGCCGATCCTTGACGAAGTCGCCAAGGAATACACCGGCAAGCTCAAGGTGTGCAAGCTCAACATCGACGAAAACCAGGCCACCCCGCCCAAGTTCGGCATTCGTGGCATCCCCACCCTGATGATTTTCAAGAACGGCAACGTCGAAGCCACCAAGGTCGGCGCATTGTCCAAGTCGCAACTCACCGCTTTTGTCGACAGCAACATCTAACATGTCTTCTCCGGACGAAATGCCCCGCGAGCCGTCTGAGTTCGCAGCATCGCCCGGCCCCATTCCTCCTCCACGTCCGGCTCTTTCAAGCGAGCCTATTCAGGCCTCTCCCATGCACCTCTCCGAACTCAAGCAAAAACCCATCACCGAACTGCTCGAAATCGCCGCCGCCAACGGCATCGACAACGCCAACCGTTTTCGCAAACAGGAACTGATTTTCACCATCCTGAAAACGCTGGCCAAGCGCGGCGAGAGCATCTACGGCGACGGCGTGCTGGAGGTGCTGCCGGATGGCTTCGGCTTCCTGCGATCGCCGGAAACCTCATATCTGGCCAACACCGACGACATCTACGTGTCGCCGTCGCAGATCCGCCGCTTCAACCTGCACACCGGCGACAAGATCGAAGGCGAGATCCGCACGCCGAAAGACGGCGAACGCTATTCGGCGATGACCAAGCTCGACCTGATCAACGGCGAGTCGCCCGAAGCCAGCAAGAACAAGATCCTGTTCGAGAACCTGACGCCGCTGCATCCGGACAAGCCGCTCAAGCTGGAACGCGACATCAAGGCCGAGGAAAACCTCACCAGCCGCATCATCGACATCGTCGCGCCGATCGGCAAAGGCCAGCGCGGCCTGCTGGTGGCGCCGCCGAAGTCGGGCAAGACGGTGATGCTGCAGCACATCGCGCATGCCATCAGTTCCAACCATCCCGACGTCGTGCTGTTCGTGCTGCTGATCGACGAACGTCCGGAAGAAGTGACCGAAATGAGCCGCACCGTGCGCGGCGAAGTCGTCGCGTCGACCTTCGACGAACCCGCCAGCCGCCACGTGCAGGTCGCGGAAATGGTGATCGAGCGTGCCAAGCGCCTGGTCGAGCACAAGAAGGACGTGGTGATCCTGCTCGACTCGATCACCCGACTGGCGCGTGCCTACAACACGGTGCAGCCCGCGTCCGGCAAGGTGCTCACCGGTGGCGTCGACGCCAACGCGCTGCAGAAGCCGAAGCGCTTCTTCGGCGCCGCGCGCAACATCGAGGAAGGCGGCAGCCTCACCATCATCGCCACCGCGCTGGTCGACACCGGCAGCCGCATGGACGACGTGATCTACGAGGAGTTCAAGGGCACCGGCAACCTCGAAATCCACCTCGACCGCAAGATGGCCGAAAAGCGCCTCTATCCCGCGATCAACGTCAACCGCTCGGGCACCCGCCGCGAGGAGCTCCTCATTCCGCCCGAACTGTTGCAAAAAGTGTGGGTGCTGAGGAAACTGCTCTACCCGATGGACGACATGGAAGCGATGGAATTTCTGGTCGACAAGATCCGCGCAGCCAAGAACAACGCCGACTTCTTCGACTCGATGCGGCGGGGTTGATCGGGGGGCGCGTTTCGGCTATAGTTTCGCGTTCCCCGAATTCGACCCGAAGGAATTGCCATGAAAGCCGGCATTCACCCCAATTACCAGGAAGTAGCCGTGACCTGTTCCTGCGGCAGCACGTTCGTGACCCGCTCCACGCTGGGCAAGGAAAAGCTGCACGTGGAAGTCTGCTCGTCCTGCCATCCGTTCTATACGGGCAAGCAGAAGATCGTCGACACGGCGGGCCGCGTCGAAAAATTCCGCCAGCGCTACGGCATGAAGTAAGTCTCCTCTGCGCGAGGCAATCCAAAAGCGGCTTCGGCCGCTTTTTTCATTGCGCGGCGCGGCTTCGGCCGTTTTTTGCATTTTTATGATGCGGCAACGGTATCATTTCATGCGCCATACCCAAGGATGAGATAGACGTGAGCTCCCCTGATTTTCGCCGCATTGCCGTGATCACGCTGAGCGCGCTGGCACTGACCCACTGCGCGCAGAATCCGCTGAGCGGCGACAGGGACTTGGTGCCGATGACCGAGCAGCAAGAGATCGAAGCGGGCGCGCAGGCGCATCGGGCGGTGCTGAAGGAATATGCGGCGCTGGACAACCCTGCGCTGCAAGCCTATGTGAACGAGGTCGGCCAGCGGCTGGCGAAGCAGAGCCCGCGACCGAACCTGCCATGGCATTTCACCGTGATCGACAGCCCCGACGTCAACGCCTTTGCGCTGCCCGGCGGCTATGTCTACGTCACGCGCGGCATCCTGGCGTATCTGGATTCCGAAGCCGAACTGGCAGGCGTGGTCGGCCACGAGATCGGCCATGTCGTTGCGCGCCACGGTCTGCGTCCGCCCGGCGCATCCGCCGCGATGGAGCCGGAGAAGGGTCTGGACTCGATCCTGACGCCGGGGATGGCCGATCAGGCGGGCGCCCGTCTGGTGCATACGCTGGCGCCCGTCTGGACCGCGGGCTACGGGCGCGAGGACGAGCTGGAAGCCGACCGCCGCGGCGCGGAATATCTGGCGAAGGCCGGCTATGATCCGCAGGCGATGATCGATGCCATCGGCGCACTGAAAAATCAGGAACGGTTTGCCGCCGAGCAAGCCCGCCGCGACGGCCCCCCACTGCGTCCCTATCACGGCACCGTCGACCCCCCCGATGCGCGCTTCCAGCAGGCGGTGGGCGAGGCAAACCGATACGCCGTCGTCAATCCGCGCGAAGGGCGCAGCGACTATCTGCAGAAAATGGCGGGGATGGTTTTTGGCGACAGCGCCGATCAGGGGGTGATCCGCAACAACCTGCTGCTGCACGAAAAGCTCGGACTGGCGATCCAGTTTCCGGAGGGCTGGCGGGTGCAGAACCGGGCCGACCGGGTGGTGGCAACGAACCCCCAGGGCGATGCGCTGGTCGAGTTGCAGCCGGGGCCGAAGAACGACAGGCCCTTGGAAACCCTGCAAAACGGCATCCAGCTCGACGCTGGCGCGCGTTACGACAGCGGCAGCCTCGGCGGCTATCCGGCCGCGTTCGCGGCGGGCGCGCAGCAGGGCAAGCCGGTGGTGGTGGCAGCCGTGGTGTTCAACGGCACGCAGTACCTGATTGCCGGCATGACCCTGGACAAGCCGGCCTACGATCGCGAGCGCAGCACCCTGCGTGCGGCGATCAACAGTTTCCGTGCGATCACGCCCGCCGAAAAACAGACCGTGCGGCCGTATGTGTTGCAGCTGGTCACGGCGCAGCCCGGCACGACCATGGCAGGCCTGGCCCGACAGTCGCGTCTGGGGTCCGATGCCGAGCGCCAGCTACGCTTGATGAATGATCTCTACCCCAGCGGCGAGCCCAAGCCGGGCCAACTCCTCAAAATTGTTCGATAAACGGCCGCATTTCCTCACGCAGCACCCGCAGGGCGTATGCCGGTGGGTGCCCCGCTGCTGCGCGGCGAGCCTGCCGCAGCTCGGACTGCTTCTGCTCTGCGCCGCCTGGTTGCTGCCGGGCCTGATCGGGCATGCGCCGTGGAAGGGCGGCGACGGCGAGCATTTCGTCCGGCTGTGGCTGCTGCTGCAAAGCGACACGGCGCCGCAGGCTGCGGCAGCCACGCCGCCTTTGTATTACTGGGTGGCGATGGCGACCGCCTGGCTCACTTCGCCGATCCTGGAACTGCCCGACGGCGCACGGCTGGCGTCGGGCCTGTTCATCGCTCTGGCGCTGTTTTTTGTCGCGCGCACGGCGCGCGTGCTGTATGGCGCGGAAACCGGCTGGGCCGCCGCGCTGACCCTGCTCGGCAGCATGGGGTTGCTGGTGCGCGGTCACGAACTCAATGCCTATACCGCGCCGTTTTCCGCCGCCGCGATCATGCTGTATGGCATGGCCAGCATGCCGCAGGGCGCGCGCGGCGGCTGGGCGCTGGGCGTGGGCGCGGCGCTTATGCTGCTTGCCGGCGGCGCGGCGGAGGCGCTGTTGTTTCTGGCGCTGGCGGGGACATTGGCGCTGCTGCTGGACGATTACCGTTCGCCGGCGGCGCGGCGCGCGCTGGCATGGGGCGTGGGAATTGCGCTCGTCGCCGGCGCAGCATGGTGGGCCTATCTGACGACGCAGGCGATTCCGCTCGGTCGTGCGCTTAACCTGCGGCGCTGGCTGGATGGGGCGGGATTGAAGCCTGCGTATTATCCCGGCATCCTGGGCTGGTATGCCTGGCCGGCATGGCCGCCGGCGGCGTGGGCGCTGTACCGCGGACGGCGGGTGTGGCGCACACCGGGCATTGCGCTGCCGGTGGGTGCGCTGCTGGGCCTGCTCGGCCTGTATGCCTTCGACACCGATCCCGGCGAGGAGCAGGGCCTCATTCTGCTGCCGCCGCTGGCCCTGCTCGGCGCTGCCGGACTGTTCAGCCTGCGGCGTGGCGCGGCCAACGCCCTGCTCTGGTTTGCGCTCATGCTGTTCGGTTTTCTCGGGCTGATGCTCTGGGTTTACTGGAGTGCGCACGACCTCGGCACCCCGGCGCGGCTGGCTACGCGGCTGACCAAGCTTGGTATGACCGGCGTCGGCCATTTGCGGCCGTGGGCGCTGGCGCTGGGCGCAGTCGTCACGCTCGCCTGGATCGGGTTCCTGACGTGCGTCGGTCGCTCGCCGCTGCGGCCCATGCTGGTGTGGACGACGGGCATGACCTTCGTCTGGGCGCTGCTGATGGCACTGTTCCAGGCGCCGCTCGACCGTCGTCTTTCCTATGCCAGCGTCGGCGAGGCACTGGCGGCGCGCGTGCCGGCTTCGGAATGCATCCAGACCTATCAGGTGCGCAAGCAGCAGCGCGTGCTGCTCGCCTATCACAGCGGTCGCCGGCTCGCGCCGGCCGACCCCGGCTGCAACTGGCTGCTGGTGGAAACCCGCCAGCGCGAGACCAAGCCGCATATACCGCCCGGCTGGGTCAAACAGTGGGAAGGCGCACGCCCCGGCGACCGCGCCGACCGCTTCCGTCTGTATGGTCGCCGCCGCTAAGGGACTCGACATGGCGCGCGTGGCGGCCGTCGTCCTGGCGGGCGGCCAGGGCCTGCGCATGGGCGGCGCCGACAAGGGCCTGATCGACTATCGGGGACGCCCGCTGATCGAATGGGTGCTCGACGCGCTGGCGCCGCAGGTCGACGAGATCGTCATCAGCGCCAACCGCAATCTCGAGCGCTACGCGGCATATGGCCGCCGCGTCCTGCCCGACACCCTGCCCGATTATCCCGGCCCGCTGGCGGGGGTGCTGGCGGCGCTGCAGGCGGTGGACGCAGACTGGCTGCTGGTCGTGCCGTGCGATACGCCGCACCTGCCGGCCGATCTGGCGCTGCGCCTGCTGGGCGCGGCGCAGATCGAAAGCGTGCCGCTGGCAGTGGTGGCGGACGAGGCGCGCACGCAGCACAGCTGCTTCATCGTGCGCACCGACCAGCGCGACCCGCTGGCCGCATTCCTGGCGCGCGGCGAGCGCGCCGTGCGCCACTGGCACGCGAGCCTGCCGTCGACCGGCGTGCGCTTCGATGCTGCCTGCTTTGCCAACGTCAACCGGCCGCAGGATCTAGGCAATTAGCGCTCGACGGCGCCAAATCAATTAACCCTGCCGGGTGCCCGCAGTCGGCATGCAGTACTGCTGCAAATGCTCCGGCACACCGGGCGGGCAGACGCCGCAGCCGCGATTGCCGGGCACGGCATAGTCGATGAACTTCGGATACGCGAGCTTCAGGTCGCCCATCAGCTTCACGAATTCTTCCAGCGTGCGGTCGCCGCCGACGCGCGGCTTGCGCGCCTTTTCCTGGCCGATGGTGCTGACGCGGCGCTGTTCGTATCGGTGTTGGACG
>DASVPF010000428.1:0-1737 GCA_036382965.1 Thiobacillus sp. | reverse complement strand
GGCGCGCGCGACGTGCTTGAACATTACCGCCGCTTCAGCCAGTCCTGAGCGGCAGCAGCCAGCCATGAGCGACATCCTCGAAAAAATCCTCGCCACCAAGCGCACCGAAATCGACGCCGGGCTGGACGCCGTGCCGTTGGCCGAGATGCGGGCGCGCGCCGAAGCCGCCACGCCGCCGCGCGATTTCGTCGGCGCGCTGCGCGCCAAGCTTGCTGCCGGGCTGCTCGCGGTGATTGCCGAAATCAAGAAGGCGAGTCCGTCCAAGGGCGTGATCCGGCCCGATTTCAAGCCCGCCGAGATTGCCGCCAGCTACGAAGCGGGCGGCGCGGCGTGTCTGTCGGTGCTCACCGATCGCGACTATTTCCAGGGCAGCACCAAGTACCTGATGCAGGCACGCGCCGCGTGCACGCTGCCGGTGCTGCGCAAGGATTTCATCGTCGACCCCTACCAGGTCTACGAAGCGCGCGCGATCGGGGCGGACTGCATTCTGCTGATCGTTGCCGCGCTGGAACTGCCGGCGATGCAGGCGCTGGAAGCACTGGCGTTCGAGCTGGGCATGGCGGTGCTGGTGGAGTCGCACAACGCCGAAGAACTCGACGCCGCGCTGCAATTGAAGACGCCGCTCATGGGCATCAACAACCGCAACCTGCGCACCTTCGACGTCAGCCTCGACACCACGCTGGAATTGTTGCCGAAGATCGGCAACGACCGTCTCGTCATCACCGAATCCGGCATCGTGACGCCGGACGACGTCGCGCGCATGCGCAGCCATCAGGTCAACGGTTTTCTGGTGGGCGAGGCATTCATGCGCGCTGCCGATCCGGGCGCAGAACTCGCAAGGCTGTTCGCCTAGCTAGACAATCCGCGGCGGGCACGAGCGAGATTTGTCTGCGCGGTGCGTCTGGCAATGTATAGAAGCAATCGCTAATGTTCCGGGTATCATCGCGCCATCGACACCAACAAAGGGGCAGGTCTTGGCAGCGGAACAGCGGGTGCATGAAATCGTCATCGTGGGTGGCGGCGCTGGCGGGCTGGAACTGGCCACCCGTCTGGGCAACCGGCTGGGCAAGGGAACGCAGGCCCACATCACCCTGATCGACGCGTCGCCCTCGCACCTGTGGAAACCGCTGCTCTACGAAGTCGCCGCCGGCAGCCTCGACTCCTACGCCGAGCGGCTGGAATATCTGGCGCAAGGGCACTGGCACCATTTCACCTTCCGCCTCGGGCGCATGGACGGCCTCGACCGCGCGCGGCAGGAAGTGCGCGTCGCGCCCACGCTGGATGAAAACGGCGTCGCCATCATTCCGCGCCGGTCGTTCCGTTACGACACGCTCATCATCGCGGTCGGCTCGGTCGGCAACGACTTCGGCGTGCCGGGCGTGAAGGAACACTGCATCATGCTCGACACGCCCGAGCAGGCGCGCGAATTCCATCGCCGCCACATCAACGCCTGCCTGCGCGCCAACACCCAGACCGAGACCGTCGCGCCGGGTCAGCTCACCGTCGGCATCGTCGGCGCGGGCGCTACCGGGGTCGAGCTCGCGGCCGAGTTGCACGACACCACGCGCGAACTGTCGGCCTACGGCATGGACAAGATCGAGCCGGACAAGAGCCTCAAGTTGCTGCTGGTCGAAGCCTCCGACCGCATCCTGCCGGGGCTGCCGCCGCGCCTGTCGGCCGCCGCCGCCGAGCGCCTGGCGGAGCGCGGTGTCGAGATGCACACGGGCGAGCGCCTCG
>DASVPF010000427.1:0-2820 GCA_036382965.1 Thiobacillus sp. | reverse complement strand
AGGGATGGCCCTTGCCGGCGCGACGCGCCTTGCATCCATCGCTTTCTCGCGGCAACGCGGTCGCGAAATTAGTGTTAACACGCCCTAAAGGAGTGACCATGCCCGTCGTCACCATCAAGCTCGCCGGCAGCCTCACCCGCGAACAGAAGCGGAAAGTCGCCGAGGAAATCACCGCCACGCTGGAGCGCCACGCGGGCAAACCGGCGTCGTACACCACCATCGCGTTCGAAGAACTGCCTGATGAGAACTGGGCGATTGCGGGCAAGCTGCTTGACGAAGATGACTGAGCCTTGAGCGTCAATAAGGAATTCCTCGCCTCTCTGCCCACGCTTCCGGGCGTTTACCGCATGGTCGATGCGGTTGGCGCGGTACTGTATGTCGGAAAGGCGAAGGACCTGAAAAAGCGTGTCTGCAGCTACTTCCAGAAAAACGACCCGAGCCCGCGCATCCGGCTAATGCTGAAAAGCGTCGACCACGTCGACACCACGGTGACGCGCACCGAGGCCGAAGCGCTGCTGCTGGAGAGCAACCTGATCAAGGGGCTGAAGCCGCGCTTCAACATCCTGTTCCGCGACGACAAGTCCTATCCCTATCTGCTGCTGACCGGGCACCGCTTTCCGCGTCTCGCCTATTTTCGCGGCACTCCGAAAAAGCACGATCAGGTGTTCGGACCGTACCCGAATGCGTACGCGGTGCGCGAAGGCATCCAGCTGCTGCAGAAGGTATTCCAGTTGCGCACCTGCGAGGACACGGTGTTTGCCAACCGCTCGCGGCCCTGTCTGCTGCACCAGATCAAGCGCTGCACCGCGCCCTGCGTCAAGCTCGTCACTCAGGAAGCCTATGCGCGCGACGTCGTCGAGGCGGCGCAGCTGCTTCACGGCGAGGCAAGCGCCCTGACCGAGCACATCACCGAAGAGATGAATGCCGCCGCCGCCGCGCTCGATTTCGAGACCGCCGCGCTGCTGCGCGACCGCCTGCGCATGCTGGCGACCGTGCGCGAAAAACAGTTCGTCGATACGACCGGCAGCGAAGCCGACGCCGACGTGGTGGCGGCGGCCGAAGCCAGCGGCGTGATCGCGGTCAACCTCACCATGATCCGCGGCGGACGACATCTCGGCGACCGCAGCTTTTTTCCGCAACACAGCGAGGGCGCCACGCCGGCCGAAGCATTGGAAGCCTTCATCACCCAGCATTATCTCGATCACCCCGTCCCGCCGCGCATCCTGGTCAGCGCGGCGATCGAGACCGAGGCGCTGGAAACGCTGCTGTCCGAACAGGCCGGCAGGAAAGTCAGCCTGCAGCACCGCGTCACCGGCGAACGCCGTGTCTGGCTCGCCATGGCGCAGGCCAATGCGCGGCTGTCGGCCGAGCGCCGCAGCGCCAACCGCGCCAACCAGTCGCAACGGCTCGCCGCGCTGCGCGACGCGCTCGACCTGCCGTCGCTCAACCGCATCGAATGCTTCGACATCTCGCACACGATGGGCGAAGCCACGGTGGCATCGTGCGTGGTCTACGAAGGCGACGATCTGAAGAAATCCGACTACCGGCGCTACAACATCGGCGGCATCACCCCGGGCGACGACTACGCGGCGATGCACGCCGCCTTGATCAAGCGTTTTCACAAGAGTGTGGAGAAAAACGGTGTGCTGCCCGACCTGCTCCTGATCGACGGCGGCAAGGGCCAGGTTGCGATGGCCGTCGAGGCGATGACCGAACTTGGGCTGGGTGAGGTTTTGCTGCTCGGCGTCGCCAAGGGCGAGGCACGCAAGCCCGGACTGGAAACGCTGATCTTCGCCGACGGCCGCGAATTGAAGCTGGCCAAGGACCATCCCGGCTTCCATCTGATCCAGCAGATACGCGACGAAGCGCACCGTTTCGCCATCACCGGACACCGCGCCAAGCGCGGCAAGGCGCGCGTCCAATCGACGCTGGAAGATATCGCCGGCATCGGCCCCAAACGCCGCAAGCAGCTGCTGGAACACTTCGGCGGCTTGCAGGGGGTGCGCGACGCCGGCGTCGACGCGCTTGCCACGGTGAACGGTATCAGCCGAGAATTGGCGGAAACCATCTACCACGCTCTGCACTGATGCCACCCAATCTCCCCAACCTGCTCACCTGGCTGCGCATCCTGTTCATTCCGCTGATGGCAGGCGTGTTCTATTTGCCCGATGGATGGGTGACGCCGTCCGAGGCCAATCTGCTGGCAGCGGCATTTTTCGGCATCGCGGCGCTGACCGACTGGCTCGACGGCTATCTGGCGCGCGCGCTCGGCCAGACCTCCGCGTTCGGCGCCTTCCTCGATCCAGTGGCCGACAAGCTGATGATCGCCGCCGCGCTGATCGTGCTGATCGACCTCGATCGCGTGGCGCCGCTGATCGCGCTCATCATCATCGGCCGCGAAATCACCATTTCCGCCCTGCGCGAATGGATGGCCAAATCCGGCAAATCCGCCAGCGTGGCGGTATCGTTTGTCGGCAAGCTGAAAACCGCGGCACAGATGGTCGCCATCGTCCTGCTGCTGTATTTCGAGCCGTTCGCCGGCGTGCCCATCGCCCGCATCGGCACGCTGCTGATTTGGGTCGCCGCGCTGCTCACCCTGGTGTCGATGGCGTATTACCTCGTGATGGCCGCGCGCGCGCTGCAAAAGTCTTCGTGAAGTATTGACAGCAAAAAACGAAATCTCCATAATGCGCAGCCTTCAACGCGGGAATAGCTCAGCTGGTAGAGCGCAACCTTGCCAAGGTTGAGGTCGGGAGTTCGAACCTCCTTTCCCGCTCCAGAATTCCGGGGAAAACAGAAGGCTTAGCCGGACGTTTTCCC
>DASVPF010000426.1:0-5333 GCA_036382965.1 Thiobacillus sp. | reverse complement strand
CGGCGCCCTGGCCGTTGACCACGCGCCCGTCCTGCGCCAGGCGCACGGTGACTTCGCCTTGTGCGTCGGTGCCGCCGGTGATGTTGTTGACCGAATACAGCAGCAGGTTGGCGCCGCTGTTGACCACAGATTCGAGCGCCTTGAAGGCGGCGTCGACCGGGCCGGAGCCTTCGCCGCAGGCCTGTTTCTCGGCGCCTTCGTCGGTGAATACCATTTGCGCATTGCGCGCCAGCTGGAAAAGCTCGGCGTCGACGTGATCGAGGCCGGCTTTGCCGCGGCCAGCCCCGGCGACGCCGAGGCCATCCGTGCGATCGCCGAGGCCATCCAGGATTCGACCGTGTGTTCGCTGGCGCGCGCCAACGAACGCGACATCCATGCGGCGGGCGGCGCGATCAAGCCGGCCAGGTCGGGGCGCATCCATACCTTCATCGCCACCAGCCCGATCCACATGGAAAAGAAGCTGCGCATGCAGCCCGACCAGGTAGTCGAGGCGGCGGTCAAAGCGGTGAAGCTCGCGCTCGAATACACCGACAACGTCGAATTCTCGGCCGAAGACGCGGTGCGCTCCGACATGGATTTTCTCGTCCACATTTTCGACGAGGTGATCAAGGCCGGCGCCACCACGCTCAACGTGCCCGACACCGTCGGCTACTCGATTCCGGCGCTGTGGGGCGAGCGCATGAAGCAGCTGATCGAGCGCGTGCCCGGTTCAGAGAAAGTCATTTGGTCGACTCACTGCCACAACGATCTCGGCATGGCGGTCGCCAACTCGCTCGCGGCGGTGATGAACGGCGCGCGCCAGGTCGAGTGCACCATCAACGGTCTGGGCGAGCGCGCCGGCAACGCCTCGCTGGAAGAAATCGTGATGGCGGTGCGCACGCGCCGCGACGTGTTCAGCTGCGACACCCGCATCGACGCGACGCAAATTGTCCCGGCGTCCAAGCTCGTCTCCACCATCACCGGCTATCCGGTGCAGCCGAACAAGGCGATCGTCGGCGCCAATGCCTTCGCCCACGAATCGGGCATCCACCAGGACGGCGTGCTGAAGCACCGCGAGACCTACGAAATCATGCGCGCCGAAGACGTCGGCTGGAACGCCAACCGGCTGACGCTCGGCAAGCTCTCCGGCCGTGCCGCGTTCAAGAGCAAGCTCGCCGAGCTGGGTATTATTCTGGACAGCGAGGAAGCGCTCAACACCGCCTTCGCCCGCTTCAAGAACCTCGCCGACAAGAAACGCGAAATCTTCGACGACGACCTGCAGGCGCTGGTGTCCGACGAAGGCTACGCGACCGAGCACGAGCGCTTCAAGCTGGTGTCGATGAAGGTCTGTTCGGAGACCGGCGAAGTCCCGCGCGCGCAAATGGTATTCACCGACGAAGGCGCCGAGAAACAGGCCTGCGGCGAAGGCTCCGGCCCGGTCGACGCCGCCTTCAAGGCGCTCGAATCGGTGGTCAACAGCGGCGCCAACCTGCTGCTGTATTCGGTCAACAACATCACCGGCGGCACCGACGCACAAGGCGAAGTCACCGTGCGCCTGGCGCAGGACGGGCGCGTGGTCAACGGCCAGGGCGCCGATACCGACATCGTCGTGGCGTCGGCCAAGGCCTATCTGCATGCGTTGAACAAGCTGCACAGCAAGCGCGAGCGCGCGCATCCGCAGGTGTAAACCTTTTTATCCGCGAAGGACGCGAAGAAACGCGAAGGAGAACCTGCTTCCCGACTTCGCGTCCTTCGCGGATAAGTCTTATCGGACCTGCCGCGACGGCGTGCTGAACCTGGCGTAGGAGATCGCGGCGAGGAAGAACACCGTCGACAGCGCGATTTCCGCGCCGGCCAGCCACGCCGACAGCCCGCTGTCCGACCATGCGCGCACCACGCCCTCGGTGAAGTAGGCCAGCATCAGCATCGGCGCCCATTGATAGGTGTAGCGGCGGCCTTTCAGGATGCCCATCAGCGGCAGCAATAGCGGAAGCGTTTTCAGCACCAGCCACGAGCCGCCGGGACGGAGCGGCGCGAGCGCCAGTTCCCACGCCAGACACAGAAAGATCAGCGCGATGAGGCTCGCGCTGGCGATGGACTGGAGTGTTTTCATGCAAGTTTGAGTGTGGTTTCGGCGAGGCGCTTGCCGAGCGCGATGCACAGCGTGCGCTCCTCGTCGGTCAGCGGCCGCTCGTCGCCGGCGCCGGCCCAGTGGCTGGCGCCGTAGGGCGTTCCGCCGCTCGCGGTGGAAGTGACTTCGGGCAGAGTGTAGGGCAGGCCGACGATCAGCATGCCGTGGTGCAGCAGCGGCAGCATCATGCTCACCAGCGTGGTTTCCTGGCCGCCGTGCAGGCTGGCGGTGGAGGTGAACACGGCGGCGGGCTTGCCGGCCAGCGTGCCCTTGGCCCACAGCGCGCCGGTGGTGTCGACAAAATACTTCAGCGGCGCGGCCATGTTGCCGAAGCGGGTGGGCGAGCCGAGCGCCAACCCGGCGCACTGTTCCAGATCGGCCAGCTCGACGTAGGGTGCGCCGGCGTCCGGCACCGGCGGCTCTGCCACCTGGGTGCGCGGCGCCACCGGCGGCACCGCGCGCAGCCGCGCCGAGGCGCCCGCCACCTGGTTGACGCCGCGCGCAATCAGTTGCGCCATCTCGCGCACGCTGCCGCCGACGCTGTAATACAAGACAAGAATTTCGGTCATGGCTGTTCGCCTGCAAAAAAGGGGATCGATCAGGTCGACGGGTCGGCCGCGGGGATGCTGAAGTCGCTCAGTCGAACACGACGGTCTTGTTGGCGTACACCAGCACGCGGTTGTCGAGGTGCCATTTCACTGCGCGCGACAACACCACCTTTTCCAGGTCGGCGCCCTTGTTGATCAGGTCGTCGAGGCTGTCGCGGTGCGAGATGCGCGCCACGTCCTGTTCGATGATGGGGCCGTCGTCGAGCGTCTCGGTGACGTAGTGCGCCGTCGCGCCGATCAGCTTGACGCCGCGCTCGAATGCCCGGTGATACGGCTTGGCGCCGTGAAACGCCGGCAGGAAGGAATGGTGGATGTTGATGATGCGGTTGGGGAAGTGGCGGATGAAGTCCGCCGACAGCACCTGCATGTAGCGCGCCAGCACGATGAAATCGATCTGCTGGTCGCGCAGGATCGCCAGTTGCGTCTGCTCGGATTCGTGCTTGGCGTCCTTCTGCACCGTCAGATGCTGGTAGGGCACGCGGTAGGCCTCGGCCAGCCAGCGCGTGTCCTCGTGATTGCTGAGGATGATCGGCAGCTCGCAGTGCAGCTCGCCGCTCTGGTAGCGGTAGAGCAGGTCGGCCAGGCAATGGTCGAACTTCGACACGAATACCGCCAGACGCGGCTTGCGGCTCGCCTCGGCAAGCCGCCAGGTCATGCCGAAGCGTTCGGCGATCGGGCCGAACGCGGCGGCGAATTCGGCCAGGTCGAGGCTGAAGCCTGCCAGCTCCCATTCCACCCGCATCAGGAACAGCTTCAGCTCGGCGTCCTGGTGCTGGTCCGCATGCAGGATGTTGGCGTCGTGCAGCAGCAGGAAATCGGCAATCGCCGCGACCAGTCCCTTCTGGTCGGGGCAGGAAATCAGCAGAACGGCGGTATGACGCATGGTGGCGCCCGGCAATCCGGGTGTGGTTTTTTGCACCATCATAACCAAAATTCCCCTGATCGCCTTTAAGGAAGCGCTGAACCCAGTTTTCCAACTTGCCCGTCATTGCGAGCGAAGCGAAGCAATCCAGTTCTTTTGCTCAGCAAGCAATTTCTGGATTGCCGCATCGCTGCGCTCTTCGCAATGACGATTTGTTCAGAGCCGGTTCGGCCTTTCGCGGGGAAAGCGCAAACATTCAGCAATCTTTGCGCAGCGCAGGCTATATCCGGATGGGTTAATAAACTGAATTTCCACGCGTGCATCGGCCCGGGCGGACGTTTCTGGGCGGCAGCCCGCATCCACCCGAACCGCTGTTCAAACTTTGGGCATTCCCCTGGGCAAAAACTTTGATTTGCCATGGGATTTTTGCGCCCCAAAAAAAACTCGCCGAAACACGACGAATCCGGTTGACATGCCTCACGGTGCACCTAGAATTTGTATCCGGCTCCAGTCCGCACCACAATATGTTGTGAATAAAGCTGTTGGCGGGAGCTGGGAAAGCTGTGCATAAGGTGTGGATTTCGCGCCGGCACGGCGTCTGGATTGTCGTACCACCCACCAAGGAGCCCCCCTCGATGCTGAACGTCGCCGCCGAAACCGCCGCCTCCGCGCCCATTCCCCCCCTCGAAACTGCCGACGTGACGGTGCCCGACACGCGCTATGCCGACTACAAGATCATCCGCCGCAACGGCGCGGTGGTCGGCTTCGCGCCGAACAAGATCGCCATCGCCGTGACCAAGGCCTTCATCGCGGTGCAGGGTGGGCAGGCGGCGGCGTCGGCGCGCATCCGCGAGCTGGTCGAAGCGATCACCGGCCAGGTGACGGCGGCGCTGCTGCGGCGCACCCCCAACGGCGGCACCTTCCACATCGAGGACATCCAGGACCAGGTCGAACTCGCGCTGATGCGCTCGGGCGAACACGAAGTCGCGCGCGCCTACGTGCTGTACCGCGAAAAGCGCGCGCAGGAACGCGCCGCGCAAAAGGCCGCCGGGGTGCCCGAAGTCCAGCTGCACGTGATCGAGGACGGCCAGAAGAAGCCGCTCGACACCGCGCGCCTCGCCAATCTGCTGGCCGACGCCTGCACCGGCCTCGGCGACAACGTCCGTGCCGAGCCGATCATGCACACCGTGCTGCGCGACCTCTACGACGGCGTGCCGATGGCCGAAGTCGAGAAGGCGCTGGTGCTCGCCGCGCGCTCGATGATCGAGCAGGATCCGGCCTATTCCTTCGTCACCGCGCGCCTGCTCTTGAATTCCATCCGCCATGAAGTGCTGGGCGAAGCGGTGATGCAGGCCGACATGGGCGCACGCTACGCCGACTATTTCCCCAACTTTATTAAAAAGGGCATCGCCGCCGAACTGCTCGACGAGAAGCTCGCCCAGTTCGATTTGGCGCGGCTGGCTGCCGTGCTCGACGCCGGGCGTGACTACCAGTTCGGCTACCTCGGCCTGCAGACCCTGTACGACCGCTATTTCCTGCACATCGAAGAGTCGCGCATCGAACTGCCGCAGGCCTTCTTCATGCGCGTGGCGATGGGCCTCGCGATCAACGAAGTCGACCGCGAAGCGCGCGCCATCGAGTTCTACCAGGTGCTGTCCTCGTTCGACTTCATGTCGTCGACGCCGACCCTGTTCAACGCCGGTCCCCGCCATTCGCACTTGTCGTCCTGCGTCGGCCTCTCAATTCCGCGTGG
>DASVPF010000425.1:0-3555 GCA_036382965.1 Thiobacillus sp. | reverse complement strand
CACCGGCACCAGGGTCATGGTGAGCACCAGCGAGCCGATCATGGCGAAGGTGATGGTGAGCGCCATCGGCTTGAACAGCTTGCCCTCCAGCCCGGTCAGCGCAAACAGCGGCAGGAACACCACGATGATGATGAGGATGGCAAACGCCGTGGGGTTGATCACCTCGCGCGCCGCCTCCAGGATCACGTGGGTCTGGTTGACCGTCTGCCCGACCTTGTGGCTCAAGAGGCGGAAGCCGTTTTCCACCATCACCACCGCGCCGTCCACCATCATGCCGATGCCCACCGCCAGACCGGCGAGCGACATCAGGTTCGCCGACAGCCCCCATTGCTGCATCAGGATGAAGCTGATCAGCATCGCAAGCGGCAGGGCCAAGATCACCCCGATCGCCGAGCGCACCTCGCCCAGAAACAGGAACAGGATGATCGCCACCAGGATAGAGCCTTCGACGAGCGCGCTCTCCGCGGTCTGCACCGCCTTCTCCACCAGTTCGGTGCGGTCGTAGATGGGCTTGATCGTCACGCCCGCGGGTAAGGCCGCCCGCACCGTCTCCAGCTTTGCCTTGACGGCGTCCACCACGTTCTTGGCGTTCTCGCCGATGCGTTGCAGGGCCATGCCGAGCACGACCTCACCCCCATCCTTGGTGACCGCACCGCTGCGCAATGAAGGCGCTTCCCTGACCTCGGCCACATCGCGCACATAGACGGGCGTGCCTTCCCTTTCGGCAACGACGATACCGCCAATGTCGTGGGTGTTGGCCACCAGACCCAGTCCGCGCACCAGATACTGCTCGCGTCCCAGATCGACGTATTGCCCGCCCACCTGGCGGTTGTTGGCGGTGAGTGCCTCCATTACCTCCTTGAGGGTCAGCCCATACTTGATCAGCCGCCGCGGATCGATCAGCACCTGGTACTGCTTCTCGTCGCCGCCCCAGGACGTCACATCGTCCACCCCGGGCGCGGTGCGCAGCACCAGCCGCACGCTCCAGTCGTGCAGGGTGCGCAGGTCCATCCCGGAAAGTTTCTTGTCGGCCGATTCGACGGTGTACCAGAACACCTGGCCCAGGCCCGAGCTGTTGGCGCCCAGCACCGGTTCGCCATAGCCTTCCGGTATGCGGCCTTTGGCTTCCTGCAGCTTTTCGCTGACCAGACGGCGCGCGAAGTAGATGTCCACGTCATCCTTGAAATAGACGCTGACATAGGACAGCCCGAACAGCGACACCGAGCGGATTTGCTCCACCCCCGGCAGGCCCGCCATCACGCCCTCCACCGGAAAGGTGAGCAGCTTTTCCACGTCCTCGGCCGCCAGCCCCGGCGCCTCGGTGTAGATGTTCACCTGCACCGGCGTCACGTCGGGGAAGGCGTCCACAGGGACTTCGCGCCAGGCCTTTACCCCCAGCATCACCACCAGCGCAAAGGCCACCAGCACCAGCACCTTGTAGCGCAGGGAGAGATCGACAATCTTGTTCAACATGGCCGCCCCTTCAATCCGCGTCGCCGATTTGCGACTTGAGCAGGCGTGCCTTCAGCGCGTAGGCGCCGCTGACTACCACCGCCTCGCCCGCCGCGACACCGGACCTGATCACGACCCGCCCTTGCGCGCGCTCGCCGACTTCCACCGCGCGCGGCGCGAAGCCGTCTTTCTCCGCCACGAACACGGTCGGCTGGCCCTGCACCAGCAGCACCGCATCTTCCGGCAGCAGCAGCGCCTTCGTGCTGGAACCGGTGTGGATCGCGGCGGTCGCGAACATTTCCGGTTTCAGCCTGCCGTCGGGGTTCGGCACCTCCACCCGCGCCTTCACGGTGCGGCTTTCCTTGTCCACCACGCTGCTGATGTAGGTGAGCTTTCCCTTGAACACTTCGCCCGGATAGGCCGAGACGGTGACGCTCGCCTGCGCGCCGGGCCGCACACGGGCCAGGTCCTTCTCGAACAAGTCGGCCTCGATCCACAGGGTGGACAGGTCGGCGACAGTAAAGGCCGACTCGTCCGCCTCGCGCAGCTCGCCCAGGATGGCGTGTTTTTCGATCACCGTCCCGGCAAACGGCGCGACGAGCGGGAAAACGGAACCGGACTGCTTCGCCGGGTTGACGCCCATCATGGCGAGCTTGTCGGCGGCGGCGCGCAGACTCGCCCGCGCCTTTTCGTGCTCGGCGCGGGCGCGCAGATAGTCCTTCTCGGGGATGATGTTGTCGGCATTCAGCCGCTGCGCGCGCTCGAAGCCGGCCTGCGCCACCGCCGCCTCGCTCGCCGCCTGCAGATAGGCGGAGCGCGCCTCGCCCAGTTCGATGCTGTCGAGCAGGGCCAGCGCCTGGCCCGGTCTCACCCTGTCGCCGAGGCTGGCGTTGACCTTGACGATACGTCCCGGCACGCGCGGTGCGACGTGGGCGAGCCGGTCCTGGTTGGCCTGAATGGTGGCGGTGACCACGACCTGTTCGGCGTTTTCCTGGGGTTCCAGTTTCCGCACCTGGATGCCCGCGCGCCGGGCCTCTTCGGTGCTCAGCACGAGCAGCTTCCCGGCGCCTCTTTCTCCCGGTTTTTCGGGGCGGGATTCGGACGGCTTGGCGTTCTGCTCCGGCGCGGGTTTGTCGCCGCACGCCGCGAGGGCCGTGGAGGCGAGGAGCAGCGCGGCCAGCGGTTTCAGGTGTGCGTGTGGGCTATGCGAGTTTTTCATGTCATGCGTTCCTGAATGCTTGAATGTCTTGTTCAGCGCGGAGCGGGCACAGGCTGCCAGCCCGCCGCCGCTTCCAGCGCCACTTGGGTCAGGCGCAAATCGGTGCGCGCGTCGAGCAGATCGCGTTGACCATCCAGCACCTGGCGGTTGACCAGCAACAGTTGCAGCAGGCCGATTTCGCCCGCGCGGAAGGACACGGCGGAGAGGCGCCGGTTTTCTTCCAGGCTGGGTAGCACCGATCCCTTGAGCCGCTGCACCCTTGCTTGGAGATTGGTGAAACGCTCCCACAGGGCGACCACCTGGGCGCGCACGTCGCGGCCGGTGGCCTCACGTTCGATTTGAGTCTGGGTGAATTCCGCGGTCGCCCGCCCGATGCCGCCCGCGTTCTGGCGGAACAGGGGAAGCGGCAGGGCGACGCTCAAGCCGACGATCTTTTCGCGGGCATCGGACGGTCCTTCTCTCGCTGTGTTGAGCCCGACCGTGACATCCGGATAGCGCACCGCGCGCTCCAGTTCCAGGCGGCTCCTTGCAGCCTGCTCGCGATGGTTGAGCGCCAGGAGGGCGGGCCGCTCCGACGCGGCATGCAGCAACTCATCCAGGGTGTAGGTGAAGGACGCGGGATCGAGCGCGCCCTGCACCTGCGGCAGTTCGCCGGGTGGCAGTTGCAGCAAGGCGGCCAACTCCGCGCGGGCCTGGACAAGTTGCTCGCGCAACAGCGCCACCTGGTTGCGTGCCCGTTCTGCGTCCACGCGGGCGAGGTTGCCGTCGAGCCGGCTGTCCTCGCCTGCCGCGACCCGCTTGCCGACAGCTATTTCAGCGCCCAATGCTACCGCAGCGCCCGATGCTATTGCAGCGCCCGATGCTACCACAGCACCCAATGCTAC
>DASVPF010000424.1:0-5838 GCA_036382965.1 Thiobacillus sp. | reverse complement strand
TTGCAGTTGCCGCAGCAGGTCACCGAGCCGAGCGTTTCCACCGCGGGCAGGCGGCGGATCAACGCGTTCTGCCTGACCATGCGCGCCGCTCCCAGCGCGAGCGAAATGGTCACTACCGCCGGCAGCGCATGGGTGGCGGCGGCGTCCGCTGACCCGCAGACAGCGGCGAGCGGGTGACTGTTCTGGTTGGTCTGCGGCGCGGAAAACACCTGCTCGAAATGACGCGTGACTTTGTTGCGATGACGGTCGAGCGCGGCGATCAGCGCGGCATAGCCGGAAGTGTTCATCGCCTCGGCAAGCATGGCCTGCGATTCGGCATCGTCCGGCAGCAGCTGGGTTTGCGCGTCGTCGAGATACTGGATGCGGTGTTCCAGCCGCCGCAGGAAGTCGTAGGCGGCAGCCAGTTCCTGCTGCGCGTCTGCGGTCATCAACCTGCTTTTCACCAGTTCGGCCAGCACGACCAGCGTCGGACGCTGCTGCAGCGCGGCGATCTGGCCGCCGCGGATGAGCTGGAACACCTGCGCGGTGAATTCGATTTCGCGGATGCCGCCCGGCCCCAGCTTGATGTTGTGCGCCATGTCGCGGCGTGCGACCTCGCGGCGGATCTGCACGTGCAGGTCGCGGATCGCGGCGAACGCGCCGAAGTCGAGGTATTTGCGGAACACGAAGGGCCGCACGATTTGCATCAATTCGTCGTGGCGCTCGCCGCTGAGCGGACGCGCCTTGATCCAGGCGTAGCGCTCCCACGGCCGCCCCTGCGCGACCAGATAGTCTTCCAGCATGGCGAAGCTCATCGCAATCGGACCCGAATCGCCCCATGGGCGCAAGCGCAGGTCGACGCGGAACACGTAGCCGTCGGCGGTGTGTTCCGACAGCGCGGCGGTCAGCTTGCGCGCGAGGCGGATGAAGAATTCGTGGTTGGAGACCGGCTTGATCGATGTGGCGGAAACGTCGGCCGCGGTGTCGCCTTCCTCGGGATAGAGATAGATCAGATCGATGTCGGACGACACGTTGAGCTCGCCTCCGCCGAGCTTGCCCATGCCGACGACGACCATCTTCTGGGCATGGCCCCGTGCGTCGCGTGGTTCACCGTGGCGCGCGGCAAGCGCCGCATGATGGAAGTCGAGCGCGGCAGCGAGGCACACCTCGGCCAGCGCGCTCCAGGTGGCCATTACTTCGGCGAGGTCGGCGCTGCCGGCCAGATCGCGCGCGGTGGTGGTGAGCCACACGCGCTGGCGCAGCTGCCGTACACGCTGGTGCAGCGCGGCTTCGTCGACGCACGGCGGCTCGGCCAGAAACGTGCGCATCGCCACGCGGCTGAAAGGCGCGTCCAGCGGAGCCGTCAGTTCGGTGCGCGCGAGGAGGCGGCGGCCGTAGCGGGAACAACGGGCGAGTCGGTTGGAGGCGGGACTGGGCATGGCCGATATAGGTGGAAACACGCGTCCGCGCAGTATGCCCAATCCTGCGAGGGCGGCTGTTTTTTTATCCCTAGATCGTTAGCCACGGGCATGGACAAGATTCGGGAACGCTTATTCCTTAAGTATTATTTGCTAACAAACTAATATATCGTTTATTTTTGGAGTCCTCTACCAGATGGGGAAGACCATTTACAGGATGTTGGAGACATGCCATGAAACTCACCCGAATCCCTAACCGTGCCCTCGTGACCTTGCTGCTCGCGGGTTTGATCCCGTCGGCGCAGGCAGCGGGCTATTGTTCGCTGGGCGCCGCCTCCGAGGGGATAGGCACAGGCGACGTGACCTTCAGCGGCGCCAGCGCCAGCGACTGTTTTGGCGTCGTTGGCGGCAATATTGCGGGCAGCGGCACCTTCAATGGCGCAACGATTCTGAACGGCATGAGCTGGGGTGATGGCTGGACGTATCTCGACAGCACGGGCGCGGCCGGCGCCACGTTCCAGGGAATGACTTTCACCGCGACCGCCACGCCGGGTTCCAGCGGAAGCTGGACGCTTGCCGGCATCGATGCGAATGGCGCTGCCGCTCCGCTCACGCTCGACCTGGTGGTCGGGCTGAAGGCGGGCAATGAATACGCCTTGTGGAGTTTCGACAATGTCGTCGTCGACGGGTCGGACGGCGGCGTCTTCAACGTGGCGTTCACCAATAACGGCGGCAATCACCCTGCGCTCTCGCACCTGATCGTGTTCGGACGCGACAGCGGCGGCGGCTCGGTTTCGGCGATTCCCGAACCCGACACGTATGCCATGTTGCTGACTGGTTTGGGTTTGGTGGGGTTTGCCGCGCGCCGCAAATTGCGTTGAGGCGCTATTCGCAGTTAAAAAAAGCGCCGCGCAGTCGGCGCTTTTTTTAATGCTGCGGCAGTTTTCCTGACGGATTAGAATGCACGTTTGTCGACAACCCAACACCCCCGGAGAGACTGTATGGCAGCCATCGAGTCGATTCTGACTGAAACCCGCGTGTTTCCGCCCATCGATGCCTTTGCCAAACAGGCGAATGTGTCCGGCATGGCGGCCTACCAGGCCTTGTGCCGGCAGGCCGAAACCGATTATGAGGGGTTCTGGGCCAATCTGGCGCGTCAGCACATCGACTGGAACACGCCGTTCACTCGCACTCTCGACGAATCGAAAGCGCCGTTCTACACGTGGTTCGACGATGGCACGCTCAATGTTTCCTACAATTGCCTGGATCGCCATCTGGCCAAGCGTGGCGACAAGACCGCTCTGATTTTCGAGGCCGACGACGGCACGGTGACCAAGGTCACCTACAAGGAACTGCATGCGCGCGTCTGCCAGTTCGCCAACGGCCTGCAGTCGCTCGGCGTGGCGAAAGGCGACCGCGTCATCGTCTACATGCCGATGAGCATCGAGGCGGTGGTGGCGATGCAGGCGTGCGCGCGCATCGGCGCCATCCACTCGGTGGTGTTCGGCGGCTTTTCGGCGAAGAGCCTGTACGAGCGCATCGAGGACGCACAAGCCAAGCTGATCGTCACCGCCGACGAATCGCTGCGTGGCGGCAAGGCAATCCCGTTGAAGCACGCGGTCGACGAGGCGCTGACGATGGGCGACACCTCCCACGTCGAGCGCGTGGTGGTGTACCGCCGCTCGGGTGGCGCGGTCAACTGGGGTGCGCGCGACCTGTGGTGGCACGAGCTTGTGCAGACCCAGGCCGAGACTTGCGAACCGGTATGGGTTTCCGCCGAGCATCCGCTCTTCATCCTCTACACCTCGGGCTCGACCGGCAAGCCCAAGGGCGTGCAGCACTCCACCGGCGGTTATCTGCTCGGCGCCATGGTTTCCATGCAGTGGGTGTTCGACGCCAAGCCCGACACCGATGTCTACTGGTGCACCGCCGATGTCGGCTGGATCACCGGCCACACCTACGTCGCCTACGGTCCGCTGGCGCTGGGCATGACCGAAGTGATCTTCGAGGGCGTTCCCACCTGGCCGCACGCCGGGCGTTTCTGGGAAACCATCGCCAAGCACAAGGTCACCACGTTCTACACCGCGCCGACCGCGATCCGCAGCCTGATCAAGCTCGGCCACGAACTGCCTGCGCAGTACGACCTCTCCTCGCTGCGCCTCCTGGGCACGGTGGGCGAGCCGATCAATCCCGAAGCCTGGATGTGGTACCACGAGGTCATCGGAGCGGGGCGCTGCCCCATCGTCGACACCTGGTGGCAGACTGAAACCGGCTGCAACATGATCTCGCCGCTGCCTGGCGCGGTGCCGACCAAGCCCGGCTCCTGCACCCTGCCGCTGCCCGGCATCATGGCCGCGATCACCGACGAGCACGGCCATCCGGTGGAGAAGGGCCATGGCGGTTATCTGGTGATCCAGCGGCCCTTTCCGTCGCAGCTGCGCACCCTGTGGGGCGACCCCGAGCGCTTCAAGAAAACCTATTTTCCCGAAGAACTTGGCGGCAAGACCTATCTCGCTGGCGATTCGGCGCACCGCGACGCCGACGGCTATTTCTGGATCATGGGACGCATCGACGACGTACTGAACGTGTCCGGCCATCGTCTCGGCACGATGGAAATCGAGTCCGCGCTGGTGGCCAACCCGCGCGTCGCCGAAGCCGCCGTAGTGGGTCGGCCGCACGAGATCAAGGGCGAGGCGGTGGTGGCCTACGTAGTGCTGAAAGGCGCGCGCGCCATCGGCGAGGAGGCGAAGCAGGTTGCAAGCGAGTTGCGCGACTGGGTCGGCAAGGAAATCGGCCCAATCGCCAAGCCGGACGAGATCCGCTTCGGCGATAACCTGCCCAAGACCCGCTCCGGCAAGATCATGCGCCGCCTGCTGCGCGCGATCGCCAAAGGCGAGGAGATCACCCAGGACGTCTCCACCCTGGAGAATCCTGCGATCCTGGATCAATTAAAGGAAGCGGTGAAATAGTTTGCTTCGGGTTTGTCGGATTTTTTTACATCTGCGATGCTCAAGGCGGGCAAGGGCGAGAAGATTCAAAAATATTTATTCAATAAGAACAGTTTATTAGCTGGATTCCAAGCATTATTTTTTTGTGTGGTCTGGTTTTTGCGTTGGTTGCAAAGCTCGAACATACCAAGCTGTAAATCAATAACTCTCTGCCAACGAAGAAATGGAGGAAGTTAAAATGCAGCCTCAAGAATTCAATCGCACGCTGTTGGGTACCCTGCTGATTTCCGGGGCGTTGGGTATAGCGTCGCAGGCTCACGCGCTGACCCTCACACCTTTCGCGACCCCCGATAATGCGACCACGTGGGACAGCACTCAACTGGCCAACCTCAGCGAGAGCGATCTGGAAACACTTGTAGGCGCAGCGGCGGGTTCGCTTGGCCTGGTATACAAGCAGAATCAAAGTTCTCCTCTCCCCCCCGACTCTGGCAACGGCGCGGCGAATTACACGACAACATTCACTTACGAATCGGCGGGCGACGCTTCGGGTGCGACCATCACCTGGGATGGCGGCCTGCATATTAGCTGCCCTTCCTGTTATCTGGTGGTGAAAGACGGGAATCATGACGCCAATAATCCCCCGCCCTGGCCCCAGTATGTTTACAGTCTTGGTAATTGGAATGGTACGGACACCATTACCCTGTCGGGCTTCTGGCCTGGTCCGGGTTCGATTTCCAACATCACGATTTGGAACAACGCCGAACCGGGCGGTGGCGGAGGCGGCTCGCTGGTACCTGAAGCGGATACCTATGCCATGCTCTTGGCCGGTTTGGGTCTGGTTGGCTTTGCCGCACGCCGCAAGCTGCGCTGAAAAACCGCGGTCCTGAGAAAAAAAGCGCCGCATGCCGGCGCTTTTTTCATGCGCGTCGTAAGGCTGACAGTCATCCCCGGGGTGGACGGCTTGTGAAAATCGCTTGCCGGGTAGGCGTTTGTTAACCTATTGAGTCATATGGCTAATAAATTTTTTCCGTTTTCACCGAAGCGCTAAAGTTCGTCGAATAATCGTCGTTACTGTTGATACCTGTACAAGGGCAAACCCGTCGCGAGGCGGGGACGCAAAGCTTCCGGTCTTGGAAAAAGACAGCGGGGCCGCCGCGGTAATCACGATATGGCGAGTCGTCATCTGCCCTGATTCAGGCAATTCTTGAACAGGAGCTTCCCATGTCTCGCCATTGCCCATTTCCCGTTCGCTCAACCGATAGCCGCCGTAGCTACCGCACAGGCAGCGTCCCGGGTTTCACGCTTGGTCTTGCCCTGATGGCTGCCCTGTCGGGCTACGCCAGCCTTAGCCATGCCGCGCCAATGGCGACGCCCACTACGGTGCCAGCCAAGGCTCAACCTTATGTGGGCTGGGCGAAAGGCCGTCTGCTGGTTGCCCCGCGTCCCGGTCTGTCGGCCGCCGAATTCGACAAGGCGCTGAAGTCGCAAAATGC
>DASVPF010000423.1:0-1901 GCA_036382965.1 Thiobacillus sp. | reverse complement strand
GCGCGCGGACCCATTTCCAGGCCGGCCGTGCGGGCGAGCCCGGCGCTCCGTCCGCCGGCCAGCCAAACCAGAACTGCGCAAAATGTTTCGCCACCGAGCCGGCATACCCGGCCGGGTGCGCGACGATGAACGCTTCCGCTTCCCTCAGGCAATCGCGCATGTACGGGATCTCCGACTGAGCCTTGTACTTCGCGAACTCCGCCTCGCTGAACGACGGATGATCGCGCCACCACGAATGCGCGCCGTCCCCCAGCTTCAGCTCCAGGCCGAAGCCCGAGCGCAGGGCCGGCGTCCCCAACACCGCGTAGTTGCGGGCCGCCCAGGGCGCCATCACCAGCGCAGCCAGGCCCGCGGCGCCCGCCAGCCACAACGTCTTGCGCCGCGCCGGCGCCGGGTTGCGATACCACGCCCACAGCATCGCCGCCGGAAGAAAGCTCAGGCCCGCGGGGTTGACGAGGCTGGTTGCGCCGATTGCCGCGCCGCCCGCGAGCCACGGCCCGGCGCTCCACGCCCGGGCCGCGCGCCACACCAGCAGCACGCAGACCGACAGCGCGAGCGCAAACAGATTCGTATCCCAGATCGTCTTCACCGACTGAAATACCGATGCCGGGTACACGGCGAAAATGGCCGCCGCCACGAGGCCCGCCTCCACGCCGAACATCGCCCTCCCCAGGTGGAAGAGCACGACGCAGGTTGCCGCCGCGAAAACCGCGTTCAGCGCCAGGGCGGCGAACGCCGCCGACTCCGAATAGGTCCCGAATACCCGGAACAGCCCGGCCAACAGCGCCGGATACAACGGCGGAATCAAAGCCGTCGGCCCGGACGCCTCCAGCCAGGGCGAAGAGTAGCCCTTTCCTTCCGCCAGCGACCGCGCCACGCGGCCGGTCTCGTAGCCGAACCCGTAGTGGTCCTGGTCGGAGGGAAGATCGTAGCCGCGCATCGCGAGGACCAGGAAGAGCCGGAGCAGGAAAGCGGTGGCTACGATCACCTGGAGGAACCGGCGCTGCCGGTTCGTCGTGATCATATTTCGAGTGTACGAACAAGGCTTCGGGTAATACAAGTCCGTTTAATGTGGCCACTTACTTGCCTTGTCCGGCCCCCTTTCCATCGTGGACGAAAATCGAGTAATATGGGTGTAGTACATTCTGGGGCAGTAACCGGCCGACCTTCTGGGAATTGCTGCGGCAGGTAAGTTCCTCCGTTCCGCTCCACGTCTGAGCCGTCCGGGCCGCACGCACGGTCGTTGACAAACACGCTGGGGGACACGTGTGAGCACGCTCATGAGGCTGCTGTTCTGGTGTCTGCTGGGTGCGTATCTGATCGCCGTGCTGGCGCAGCGCGCCTTTCCGAGCCAAGACGGTCCGGTACACCTTTACTACGCCGACGTCGTGAATCATCTCATGGCCGGCGATCGCTCCTATGGAGCTTACTTCGGAATCAAGCACTGGGTCCCGCCCTACGCCTTCCACTATTACGCCCTCATTGCACTTACCAGGTTCCTGAGACCGCTCCAGGCGGAGAAGGCGCTGGTGTGCGCTTATACGATCTGTTTCTGCCTGGCGTTTCGCTACCTGCTGCGCGGCGTCGCGGCGGCGCGCGAGAGCGGCGCGGCGGACGCGTGGTCGCTGCTGGCATTTCCGTTCGTTCACAACCGGACGCTGTATCTGGGTTTCTATAACTTCTCGTTCGGCGTGGCCGCGTCTCTCTTTCTGGCGGGTTACTGGCTGCGCCACTCTGGGGAGCTGACCGTCAGACGGATTGCGGTGGTGCTGCTGCTGGTGCTCGCGCTGGCGATGACGCATCCCGTGGCGCTCGCGGTCGCGCTGCTGGCGATGGGCGCGCACGTGGCGCTGGTGGCGCTGGCGGCGCTGGCGGAATACCGCGCGGCCGGGGGAACCTGG
>DASVPF010000422.1:0-5763 GCA_036382965.1 Thiobacillus sp. | reverse complement strand
GGCCTTGCGCTTGGTCTGCGGCGGCGCGCTCTTCTTCTTCGCACGGCCGCTGCGCGCAGCGGAGGTGATGCGCTGAACGGTTTGTTCGTCTTTCACACAATCCTTTCCGACCGGGGCGCAAGCTGTCCGCGGACAATTCGACGGTCGCTGGCAGCCATCCGGTCTCGATCAATAGTCGTTTTCATGGCGGCAACTCTACGCGTGAGGGTTGGACATCTGCGGGGGTAGGCTCCGCTATTTTTGAAAAAGATTGAAGGCGACGGTGTGAGTTTTGCCGGTCGGGCCGCGAGGGGCTGTCCCGGATTCGCCGGCCGCATGTGCCCATGCGACAAGGCCGTTCCCGCGCTCCCCGACAGCAATAACGCGGCAGCGGTCCACGCCAGGTCCTGCGGCTGGGAGCCATTTTCATAATGCTTATCATGATGCGACGGATGCGTCGTCCGGGCATCTATGCTGGCCTTGAAAAAACATTCAGGAAATTATTGGTTTATATTCGGGTCGAGTGTAGGGTGAGTGACGCAACGCGACAATGTGGCAAATTGCCGCAGCGTCGCAGCGGTCAATGGTGAGGCGAGGCGGCATCCAGCGTGATGCCGATGTTTTCCTGCTTGCCCTGGTCATCCCTGAACGTCAAGGTCACGGGTACCTTCTCGCCCGCCACGATCTGCGACGTGAGACCGGTGAGCATGGCATGCAGCCCGCCCGGCTCCAGGCTGACTGTTTTTCCTTTCGGCAGTTTGATCGATTCAAGCTCGCGCATTTCCATCACGCCGCCGTCCATGCGCATGAAATGCAGCTCGACGTGATCTGCGCGAGGGGTCGTCCCCGCGACGAGCTCCATGTCCCGGTCGGCTGTGATCTCCATGAACGCACCCGCCACTTTCTGGCCAGGCGCCGTGCCCCGCACCCAGGCATTGTCGATCTTCACATCGCCGGCCCAGGACCAGACAGGGCAAGCGAGTGCGGCCAGCAATAGAAAAACACGAGGATGGCGACATGTGCGCATGAGAGATGCTCCTGAGGTTGAAGGGGGTTACCGGGATTCCATGCCCAATGCGTGCAGGACTTTCAGGGCATCGACCGTTGCCGCAACATCGTGAACACGCACGATCGCCGCGCCTTTCAGCACAGCCAGCGTGGCTGCCGTGACGCTGGCGACCAGACGCTCCGGCGCGGGCCGGCCGGTTAGCGTACCGAACAATGATTTTCGCGAGATGCCTACCAACGTAGGCGACATCTGTGTGAAGCGATTCAATTCCTGAAATAAGGCAATGTTGTGCGAGGTGGTTTTGCCGAAACCAAAGCCGGGATCCCATAGCAGACGTTCACGGGCGATACCTGCTTGCATTGCCGCCTCCGTGCGAAGGCGCAAATATTCCAGTACTTCTGACACCACATCGCCGTATCGCGGTTGCTGCTGCATGGTCTGCGGGGTGCCCTGCATATGCATCAGGCAGACGCCACATCGAGAAGCCGCCACCGCGTCGAGCGCGCCGAGTGCGCGTAAGGCATTGACGTCATTGACCATGTCTGCGCCTGCGGCCAGTGCCGCCGCCATCACCGGCGTCTTCATGGTATCGATCGACAGCGCGGCGCCGCAGTCGCGCAGGCCCGCAAACACCGGCAGCACCCGTCTCAATTCCTCGTCGGTCTCCACCGGGGTGGCGCCGGGTCGGGTAGATTCGCCGCCGATATCGAGAATGTCGGCACCCTCCTCGCGCAGGCGCAATCCGTGTTCAATGGCGCGTTCACCGGCGGCATAGCGGCCGCCATCGGAAAACGAATCGGGCGTCGCATTGACGATACCCATGACTAGGGGACGCTCCAGCGCGATGTGGAAACGACCGCAAACGAAAGAGCTCATCCCAACTCGAATTCAAGCACTTCGCCGTTGTCCACCCATACACTATACATTTCGGACAGGCTCAAATTTCGGAAATGACCCGCCACGGCCTGCAGAACCTCGTGATGCGTCACCACCAGCACCACGGACTCATCGGCATGACGGGCGTCTGCTAGAAAGCCATGCACGCGTCCGACCATTTCCGCATAGGATTCGCCCGCAGGCGACTTCCATGAAAAAGGGTCAGCTGCGCTGCGCATGGCGGCCAGATAATGCGCGACCGGCTGTCCCTCGTAGCCGGTTTTGCGGTCATCGAGCCGCCCATCCACATAGATGTCGGCGCAATGAGATGCGTTGACGATGGCCGCGGTTTCGTGGGCGCGCTTCAGGCGCGACACATATACACGCCGGATCGGCACATCCCGCAAGCGTTGTGCGGCTGCTTCTGCCTGCTGCCGCCCCTTCGGTGTCAGCGACACCGGCACGGCAGGATCGGCATTGCACAGGCCGCGCAGGTTGTATTCGGATTCACCGTGGCGCAGAAACACCATTCTCATGCCAGCACCAGGATTTCCCCTTTGCCGCCGAAGGCCAGATCGCCCATGTAGCGGTGCGCTTGTGTGGAAACCGGCAGCAAGCCGGGCAGGAAATTCTCCGTATGGCGATGCAGCAGCCCCAGATAGCTCAACTCGACCCCGCCGGAATCATTGAAGCTGGGTGGAAGGGATGCAGGCGTGCGCCCCAGGATCAGGCTCCCGCGTCGCAGGCCAGATCCCGGCAGGCTGCCGCAGCCGCCCGCCACGACTAGGGTGCCGGCGAGAAGCCGTGCGCCACAGGCGTCGCCCGCCTGGCCACGTACCAGGATCAAGCCGCGCCGCATGCGGTCGCCGAGGCGGTCGCCGACATTGCCCTCGATCGCCACCACGCCGCCCGCCATTCCGGTGCGGTCGCCAATCAATGCGGCACCGAGCCAGTCTCCGGCATTGCCCCGGATGCGCAGCAGGCCGCCTTTCATGCCATTGGCGGCGCCATCTCCGGCATCGCCCTGGATATCGAGTTCGCCGCCACGCATCGTCTGGGCAGCGTAATGGCCGGCTGGTCCTTCGACCCGCAAGATGCCCGTGCTCATGCCCTTGCCCAGGCAATCGAGACGGTCGCAATCGGTGCGGATCGCCAGCATGCCGGATTCGTCCGCCACCACCTCGAACAGGTCGCCAAGCGTCACGGGGCGGCCTGCCAAGTGGATGATCTGCCTCTCGATATCATCCACAGTCCGCCCGGCGAGTGTTTCCGGCAGCACGCCGGTCATGTCGACGTGCCCGTTCGGCACGGCGCGCAAGGTCAAAGTCGTCACGCCAGAATCTCCCGCAGTCGATAGTGGAACTGGCCTAGCTTTCCACCGTAGTTGCCAGCCGACAAACGCACGATGCCGCCTGCCGCGCCGATGCTGCAGACCGCGTCCATGCCGGCCTTCATCGCCACACGCATGTCGGCGTCGGTGACGGCATCGACCACAATCTCGAGCACGGCGTCCACGCCCGGACTGAGTTCGGTTTTCGTCGCGCCGCGCAAGGTCGGGCAGAAGGCATCGTTGGTGGAAGCGGGCAGCGCCTTGTATTTGGAGCCAATCTTGGAGCCCGAGCGAACCACGCCGCCCGGGAATGGCGCGATGGCGCCGGGAACGCGCGAGATGGCTTCCACCGCGGCCTCGCAGGCGGCCAGTGCCTTGCTGCGTGAACGCGCCAGGACCAGAAAATTGCCGCCCCCGATGGAGCGCATCAGGCCGGTCGATTCCTCAGCCAAGAACTCCCCGTCCATTACCGGGATGCGCCAGTAGCGTTTGCCCTTGATGAGCTTGGACATCTGCCAACCGTCGCCAAAATAGCGCAGGTTCTTGCCCAGGGGCAGCGACTCCTCGCCATCGCAACCAGCGAACACGGCCGTGGTTGGACAGGTCAGCACGCACTGGCCGACACGCCGCTCCAGCTGCTTGGCCAGTTCCTTGGTGGAGACGGCAAATAGCAGTCCGGCCAAACCTGGACGACCATCCGGCGTTTCCCCTGGAGAAAGCTCCCGCTCGATGCCCGCCTCGCAGCCGCAGGCGATGACCGAGGTGGCAAATCCGAAGGCGGCGTTGGCCGCGTGTTTTGCCCAGGTCAGGTTGTCCGCGGTGATGACAATGCGGGTTGCCTTCATGCCGAAAGCCTCCGCATAGGTGTCGTCGATGAAAACGCCATTGATGATCACGCCGACCTCCCCTTGCACGCATGGGGAATCAGTTTGCTGGCGCCGCAAGTGCACACCTCGTCGTCGCTTACGCGCACATGTTCCATCCTGACTGTCATGTAACGATCGAAATATTCCTTCAGAGGTTTCTCGATGCCCTTGTCGTATTCGGGTTTCACCGCGTGCAGCGCACCATTGACCACATGTACCACCTTGCCGTCGCGCACGATGAGCTGGCCGTCCTTGAACACATACTCGGGCTTTGCGAACATCACCTCGCGGTCAGCGTCGTCGCGATAGACCACGATGTCGGCCGCCGCACCCTCGCCCAGATGGCCGCGATCGGTCAGGCCGAGGGAACGGGCCGGTGCTGCGCGCGTCATGATCGCGATCTCGTAGAGGCTGTATTCCCGATCCAGGCTGCGCAACTGGCTGTGGGCGGCAGCCTCGGCGTTGATCTCGTCCAGCTTCGAATCGCGGAAGCGCTTGTCCATCAGCAACCGGATCAAATGGGGATAGCTGGTGAAAGGTGCGCCGTTGGGATGGTCGGTGGTCAAGAAGATACGCCAGGGGTCGCTGACCCGCAGGAACAGCTCCAGGCCGATCGCCCATTGCAGTGCGTTGACGAAGTTCTTGTCCCGGTACTTGAACGGCACCACGCCGCAACCAGCATCGCATTCGATGTCCATGACCACCCACTTGTCCGGGCTGGCGTGACGGTGATTGCGGTGCTGGCTCATGTTGTCACCGGAGGCGGTGACGGTCTGGCCGAAAAGGATCTGGCCGACGTCGGCCGACACGTTGCTCATACGGTTGATGGCATCGGCGATGCGTTCCGCCTCCGAGGAAAACTTTCGCTCCCCTTCGGTGCCGTAACTGTGGAACTGGATATGGGTCAAGTGGATGGGCAGGCCCTCCGCCGCTGCCATGGTGGCGAGCGTGGTGTCGGCGTTGCCGGGAATGCCCAGGTTGCTGGCGTGCACGTGCAGCGGATGCGCCACGCCCAGCTCGTGCACGGCACGGGCCAGGGTGCGAATCACCTGGCGCGGAGTGACGCCGTAATGCGGGTGCGCCTCGTCCAGGTTCAGGTTGCGGGCGTTGAACTTGAAAGCGGAAATGCCGCCCGGGTTCACCACCTTGATGGCCATGGCCTGACTGCTGTCCAGAGTCCAGCCGACATAATCGTTGATCAGACGCTGGTCGGCGCTGGAAGCCAGCAGGCGCAGGAAGAAGTCGTCGCTACCCAGCATGGCATAGGCGCCCTTGTCCACCATGGGGATGTCGCCCATTTCCAGGTGAGCGTGGCGGGCGTTGGCGGGCAGCATGGCCGGCTCGAAACAGGCGGTGTAGCCCATTTCGGCGTAGCGGTAGCCAGTGGTCCAGGTGGACGGGGCGGCATGGCCGCAGCCAGCGTGCATATCACCGATGGGCGGCACCGGATCGAGCCGATGGTCTTCCGGCAGCAGGGCCCGGGCGATGTTCATCTTGCCGCCGCCGATGTGGGTGTGCAGGTCGATGGCGCCCCCCATCACCACGCGACCGGCGAGGTCGATTTCGCGATCGATTCTCGCGTCTGGCTCCGGTGCGGCGACGATGCGGCCATCCTCGTACTTTATTGAGAGCTTGCTGCGGTAATAGGCGCCCACATTCGTCTGCCCAACGTGATAGTTGGCGCCGAGCGTCCCGCGCACGCC
>DASVPF010000421.1:0-5702 GCA_036382965.1 Thiobacillus sp. | reverse complement strand
GCTGAACCAGGCGCGCGGCGACAAGATCAAGATTTTCAAGATGCGCCGCCGCAAGCACTATCGCAAGAGCCAGGGCCATCGCCAGTACTTCACCGAAGTGCAAATCGGCGGCATCACCGCATAAGGAGCACATAACATGGCGCACAAGAAAGCAGGCGGCAGTTCGCGTAACGGTCGCGATTCGGAGTCGAAACGTCTGGGCGTGAAGCGCTACGGCGGCGAACTGGTTCTGGCAGGCAACATCATCGTGCGCCAGCGCGGCACCCAGTTCCATCCCGGCGACAACGTCGGCATCGGCAAGGACCACACCCTATTCGCCAAGGCGGATGGCACAGTCAAGTTCGAGATCAAGGGCGCTGCCCGTCGTCGTGTGGTTCGCATCGAACCGGTTGCGGCCTGAGTCGATTTGAACTGAGTCCGACGCATTCGCCAAAAAGCCCTGTCCGCCGGATGGGGCTTTTTTGTTTCTGGGGAAATCAATATGAAATTCATCGACGAAGCCAAAATTCAGGTCATCGCCGGTAACGGCGGCGACGGCAGCGCCTCGTTTCGCCGTGAAAAATACATTCCCAAGGGTGGGCCCGACGGCGGCGACGGCGGTCGCGGCGGCAGCGTGTACGCGGTGGCTGACTGTAACATCAATACCCTGGTCGAGTTTCGCTTCAAGCGCATCTTCAAGGCGCAAAAAGGCGAAAATGGGCGCGGCGCGCAGTGCTACGGCAAGGGCGGCGAGGACCTGACCATCCGCGTCCCGGTGGGCACGGTGTTCACCGACATCAACAGCGGCGAAGTGGTGGCCGACCTGGCCGAGAATGGTCAAACGGTCTGTCTGGCCAAAGGTGGCAAGGGCGGCCTGGGCAACCTGCATTTCAAATCCAGCATCAATCGTGCGCCGCGCCAGCACACGCTGGGTGAACCGGGCGAGGAATGGGAACTGGCGCTGGAGTTGAAGGTGCTGGCCGACGTGGGCCTGTTGGGCATGCCCAACGCCGGCAAGTCGACCTTTATCCGTGCCGTGTCGGCAGCGCGCCCCAAGGTGGCCGATTACCCCTTCACCACGCTGGCGCCGAACCTGGGCGTGGTGCGGGTGGACAGCGAACGCAGCTTTGTCATCGCCGACATCCCGGGGCTGATCGAAGGCGCGGCGGAAGGCGCGGGCCTCGGCCACCAGTTCCTGCGGCACCTGCAGCGCACGCACCTGTTGCTGCATCTGGTCGACATCTCGCCGCGCTGGGAAGCCGGCGATCCGGTGCACGAAACGCGCGCCATTGTCGAGGAGTTGCGCAAGTACGACCAGCAGCTCTATGACAAGCCGCGCTGGCTGGTGCTGAACAAGATCGACATGGTGGATGAGGCCGAACGCGAAGCCGCGGTGGCCAGATTTGTGACGGACTACGGCTGGCAGGGACCGGTGTTTGCGATTTCTGCGCTGGATGGAACGGGATGCAGTGCGCTGACCTACGCGATCATGGACTATCTGGGCATGCAGGCGGCGAGGCCGGTCGAGGATGAACCGGCAGCAGGTTTGCCTGCCACCGATTCACCCGCTCCCAACTAAGCAGCCTGCGATTCGATAAGTGCGGCTTCGCCGCCCACCCGCTTCCAGTCGTTTTCCTGCAGTGCCACCTGATACTTGGCCCAGCGGGCGAATTCAGTTGGACTGCAATGGCCTTTCTTGCGGCGGCAGGTGCCGGCAACGCCCTTGAAGTGAACCACTGTCTCGCCGGATTCGGCATCGGCGTCGATCCTTGCCAACTGGCGCACGCCCCAGGTGCGGCCGTAAGCGCCGTTGCTGTAGAAGAATCCCACTTTCAGTTCGTCGAGGCTCATGTCGTGATGCGGCGGTAGATATCGGTGACTTTCACCGGCAATTGTCGCACGTCATCCAGGATGATGTAACGCGCAGCGCCATACATGTGCGGCAGGTAGTCGCGTGCATCGCGGTCGAGCGTGATGCAGAAAGGGTGAATGCCGGTGCGCGCGGCTTCCAGCAGTGCCATGCGCGTGTCCTCGATGCCGTATTGGCCGCGATAGACGTCGAAATAATCGTCCGGACGGCCGTCCGACAGTGTGACGAGCACGCGGGTTTTGGCCTCGATCTGGTTCAAGAGCTTCGTCATGTGGCGCAGCGCAAAGCCCATGCGCGTGTATTCCTGCGGGCGGATGCCCGAGATGCGCGCCTTCACCTCGTCGCCGTAGCGTTCGTCGAAGGTCTTGATGCGGAACAGTTCGCAGCGCTTGCGCGTGGTGCCCGAAAACCCGTAGATCGCGTAACGGTCGCCCAGCAGTTCCAGTGCCTCGCACAGCAGGATCAGCGCTTCGCGCTCTGCCTCGTTGATCCAGCCCTTGGTCGAGCCGCTCATGTCGACCAGGAAAGCCACGGCGATGTTGCGCTCGGCGCGGTGCAGACGAACGAACAGGCGATCGCTCATTTCGCGGCCGTCCTTCGCATCGGCGAGCGCCTCGATCAGCGCGTCGAGGTCGATCGCGTCGCCCTGGGCCTGGCGTTTGTCGAGCCGGTTCTCGTCGCGCAGCGCCTCGAACTTCCTGCGCAGATGTCTGACCACGCCGGCATGTTTGGCCAGCGTGTCGCGATAGAAATCGTCGTGGATCGGGGCGACGGTCTTTTCCCGCATCACGCACCAGTTCTTGCGGTAATGCTGGCGCCCATGGTCCCACTCGGGATACAGTTCGGCGCCTTTCTCGTGGTAGGTGCCGTGCCACACGGCGTCGGGGTCTTCGGGCTGGTCGAACACGCGGTTCGGGTCGTATTCGCCGTCGCCCGCCGGGCTGAGGTATTCCGGCGGGATCTCGCCGAAGTCGAGATAGACCGAGGTGAGCAGTTGCCTGACGTCGTCGGGCGGCGCGAGCGGGGCACTGTCGAGGGTGATGTCGAAGTCGAGCTGGCCGTTTTCGTCGCACGCTTCGACTGCCAGCGCGGGCGGTGTTTCGGTCGCTGTGTGCAGGTCGGCTTGCGCCGCCGTGTGTTCCTCCAGCAGTTCGGCCAGCTTGATGCGCAGCCGGGCTTTTTCCTTGTCCAGCCGGACGGCACGCGCGGCGGCGATCGCCTCCGGACGCAAGCTGCCCTGGTCGCTCCATTGCGGGCAGTCGGCTTCGTCGTACGCCGCGCGAAGCAAAGCCAGGCTGTCGTCCAGCGTGGCATGGGGGGCGGCGAGCGCCGCCTCGAATCGCTGCCAGCCTGGGGGCAGCGCGGGATCGAGCTGCATGCGCAAACGCCGCATCTGGCGGTGCAGGCCCGGCAGTTCGCGCGCGATGCGTGCGGTCAGACGCAGCGTTTCCAGCGCATACAGGCGGGCGAGGGCGCGTTCGGGATCGGCATACGCGGCTGCGATGCCGGCATGATCGATGCGCAGGGTGCCGAAGCGGGTTTGCGCCCACAGCAGCGCAACGGTGATCTTGGCGAGCTGGAAATTGTCGTCCAGGTTCGGCAGGGCAGCGATCAGCGGCGGTAGCACGATGCGCTCGCCGTCGGTCCAGGCCGCGTCGCCTTCCTCCAGCCGCAAGCGCCGCCCGGAAAGACCGCAGACGAAATTGCCCAGCACCGGCGCGATGTCGTCGAACAGCGCGCCGGCTGCGTCGTTTTGGTGTTGTGCGTCGTCGAAGCTGTCGACCTGCTCCATCACGCGGAGCGCGGTCTGCAGGCCGGTGCGGTCGAACATGTCGCAGCTGTGCACGGCCCAGGCTTCGAGCAGGTGCCGTTCCATGCGCGGCAACAGCGCAGGGGCGCGACGGCCGAACTGCCAGGCGAGCGTGATGTGGGTCGAGGCGATGCGGCGGATCCAGCCGAGGATGAAATCCTGATCGTCGCGCGTGAGCGCGGCAAGCTCGGTCGCGAGCTGCTCGACCTTGAAATAGGTGAATTCGGTTTCCAGCCAGACGTGGAGGCTGGCCTCCATTTCAGCTGCCGTTAACGCAGGCTGCGCCATCAGGTGGCCATCAGAAAATCGACGAGGAGAGTTCCTGGATCGCCTTCAACATGTCGGCATCGTCGGTCACCGCCTGCGCCACCGCCGATTTGCACGCCGTCACCGGGCTGATGCCGTCAGCAATCAGCTTGCCGGCATGCACCAGCAGCCGCGTCGAGGCGCCTTCTTCCAGGCCGCTGCCCTTGAGGTTGCGCGTCATGTGCGCGAAGCGCACGAGGTTGTCGGCGACGGCGTCGGAAACGCCGGATTCGGTGGCGACGATGCGGCGTTCCAGTGCGGCGGACGGGTAGTCGAATTCCAGGGCGACGAAGCGCTGCCGGGTCGATTGCTTCAAGTCCTTCAACACGCTCTGGTAGCCGGGGTTGTAGGAGATGGCGAGGCAGAATTCGGGCGGTGCCTCGACGATCTGGCCGAGTTTCTCCATCGGCAGGGTGCGGCGGTCGTCCGCCAGCGGATGAATGACCACCATCGTATCCTTGCGCGCCTCGACGATTTCATCGAGATAACAGATGCCGCCTGCGCGCACCGCGCGTGTGAGCGGGCCGTCGACCCACACGGTTTCGCCGCCCTTGACCAGATAACGGCCGACCAGATCGGACGCGGTCAGGTCGTCGTGGCACGACACCGTAATCAGGGGGCGCTTGAGCCGCCACGCCATGTGTTCCATGAAGCGCGTCTTGCCGCAGCCGGTGGGGCCTTTCAGCAGTACCGGAATCTGCTGCCGGTAGGCGGCCTCGAACAGCTGGATTTCTTCGCCGACCGCTTCGTAATAGGGTTCTTTTTCGATCAGGTAGTGCGCAGGGTCGAGGGTGCGGGCATTCATGGTCGGGGGCGTTTTGCAGGATTTGATCAAAAGCAGCCGGATTGCTGTTTCTTGCGTTCGAGGTCTTTGATCGCCTGATCCCACTTGTCCGTTTGTTTCTGCGTATAGCCCTGGCGGCGTGCCTGGTCCATTTTGTCGAGCACGCGTCCCAGCTTGTCGGTGATCGCGTCGCACTTGCGCGCCGAGGCATGTGCGGCAGGCTTGCCGGTCGCGCGCCGGGTTTCGAGTTGAAGGGTGGCGGGTGCGTTGGAACCGGCCGCCGGTTTGGGTATGGCGGGCTTGGCAGGCGGTGCTGACCGCTGCGCGTCGGGACGGGGCGCAGGTTCGATGTCCACCGTGCGGACTTCCCGGGCATTGTGGCAGGGCAGGTTGGAATAGGTGACCTTGCCCTGTGCATCGATGCACTTGTTGAGCGTGGCGGCCTCCACGCGGGTGGCCAGTGCGGCCATGCCGATCAATGCAATCAGGCGGCGCATCGGTTCAATGGTCTCCCGAATACTTGTCGTCTTCCCGCGCCATCTTCGGCTGGAATTCGGCCTCTTTTGCCTGCTCGGCCAGGGCGCGGCGGCGGGCAAGACGCTTCTCATAGGCGTCTGGCCGTTCCTCGACGAATTTTTCGCCAAACAGTGTGTGGCGCAGGAAGTTGAGACCGAAGTCGGCCGGCCCGGCCATCGGCAAGCCCACGCCGGTATCCAACCAGCTGTTCTTCATGGCGAGCTACGATATCGACCGCTTCCGCGCCTTCGTCATGAGCGAAAGCTTCAACGAGACCTACGACATCCCGGTCGAAGTGATGGCGACGCTGGTCGCCGACGACGAAGCCCTGCTCGACTTCGGACTGAATTTTCTGCGCCATGCCCTGTTCGGCGAGAAATCCGTCGAGGAGCGTCCGGACGCCTACGACAAGCGGCTGGCCCGCCGGCGCGTCCTGG
>DASVPF010000420.1:0-1972 GCA_036382965.1 Thiobacillus sp. | reverse complement strand
CCCAAACGTGCTCGGGGCATGGCCACAATTCCGTAGCCCGCTCGAGTGGGACGTCTTCGCCGTCCCGATTTATCTCCTGGTCTCGGTCGTCTTCTGGTACTTGGGCCTCATCCCTGACCTAGCCAGCCTCCGCGACCGCTCCAAGGTCCGCTGGGCGCAGGTATTCTATGGGCTCCTCTCGCTGGGTTGGCGCGGGTCCGCACGGCACTGGCACCGCTACGAGAAAGCGTACTTGCTTCTCGCGGGCCTCTCGACACCCCTTGTCCTCTCTGTGCACACGGTGGTGTCATTCGACTTCGCTGTCGGCATCGTGCCCGGATGGCACACCACTATCTTCCCGCCCTATTTCGTTGCCGGCGCCATCTACTCCGGCTTCGCGATGGTGCTGGTCCTGGCTATCCCGATCCGCGCGGCGTTACGTGGTGGGCCAGTTTTCCTCGCTCGGCACCAACCTCGTCATCGTTCTGCCGGGGCGCGCCGAAACCGCGGGCGGCTTTCCCGGCGCGGCGCTCGGGCAGACGCCGCGCGACCTGACGCTGGAGGACGCCCGCTTCGTCGGCCAGCTGCCGCAGGTGCGGCGCCTGGCGCCGCTCAACGTGGGGGTGGCGGAACTCACCGCCGGCGGACGATTGCGCGAGGTGACGGTACTCGGCAGCACCTCCCAGCTGCTGCCGATCCGCCACATGCAACTGGCGCAGGGCAGCTTTCTCGCCCGCGGCTCGGAGCGCAGTGCGCAGATCGTTCTGGGCAGCGTGCTTGCGCGCGAATTCTTTCCCGACGGCAAGGTCATCGGCCAGCGCATCCGCCTCGGCGACCGCCGCTTTCTGGTGTCGGGCGTGCTGGCGGTCCAGGGCGAATCGATGGGTTTCAATTCCGACGAGATCGCCATCATCCCGATCGAGTACGCGCAGGAAATGTTCAACACCGAATCGCTGTTCCGCATCCTGGTCGAGGCGAAGAGCCGCAACGATGTCGAACCGGCCAAGGCCGCGATCCGCCATACCCTGAAATTGCGCCACGACGGCGAGGACGACGTCACCGTCATCACCCAGGACGCGGTGCTCGCCACCTTCGACCGCATCCTGCGCGCGCTGACGTTAGGGGTGGCGGGCATTGCCGCGATCAGCCTGGCGGTCGCCGGCATCCTGGTGATGAACGTGATGCTGGTGGCGGTGGCGCAGCGAACGTCGGAAATCGGCCTGCTGAAGGCCATCGGCGCGCCTGCGTCCGACATCCGCCGCCTGTTCTTTGCCGAAGCGCTGTGGCTGTCGCTGGCGGGCGGCGCCATCGGCTTCGCGCTGGGGCACGCCGGCAGCCTGCTGATCCGGCTGGCCTATCCGCAGCTCCCCGCCTGGCCGCCGGCCTGGGCCAGCGTCGCGGGCGTCGCCACCGCCCTCGTCACCGGCATCCTCGCCAGCCTGCTGCCGGCTGCGCGCGCGGCCCGGCTCGATCCCGTACTTGCGCTCTCCGGAAAATGAAGCTCGCCGACACCCTGCGTTTCGCCCTGCACGCGCTGACCGCGCACCGGCTGCGCACCTTTCTCTCCGCCTCGGGCATCGCCGTCGGCATCGCGGCGGTGATCCTGCTCACCTCGATCGGCGAGGGCATCCATCGCTTCGTGCTGGCGGAATTCACCCAGTTCGGCACCAACATCGTCAACGTCAGTCCGGGCAAAATCAGCACGCATGGCGCTTCGGTCGGCGCCATCGGCAGCGCGCGCCTGCTGACGATCGAAGACGCGCTGGCCCTGAAGGCTTCGCGCTTCGCGCAATACACCAATGCCGGGGTGATGGGCAATGCGGAAATCCGTGCCCACGGCCGCAGCCGGCGTGTGACGGTGTACGGCGAGGGGCCGGACTTTTCGCGCGCCTTCAGCATGCGCGTGGCGGTCGGCCAGTACCTGCCCGCCGACGATCCGCGCAATCCGCGCGCCTATGCGGTGCTGGGCGCGAAAGTGCGCAGCGAGGTGTTC
>DASVPF010000419.1:0-3780 GCA_036382965.1 Thiobacillus sp. | reverse complement strand
CTGCTTGATGGCGGCGTGGCGGCGCTCGCATTGCGCGTGCAGATATGCGGCGTCGAACGCGGGAGTCAGCGGCTCCGGCCCCAGATGGGCCAGCAGCGGATGCTGCGCCGCATCGTCGGTCCACAGCACGGCGCCGAAGCGGCGCGGGTCGCGCAGCCTGAGCGTCGTGCCATCGTCGAATCGCCAGTCGACGTGGTCGTGCAGCGCGGCGGGCTCGTCGGCGCCGGCAAGGCGGAGGCTGCCCGACATGCCCAGGTGCACGATCTGGGTGGCCGCGCCAAAATCGAACAGCAGGTATTTGCCGCGCCGGCTGAGGTTCTTGAGCGTGAGCCCCGCCAGCCGGGCGTCCAGATCGTCCGGTACCGGCCAGCGCAAGTGCGGGTTGCGCACCTCGATGCGCCGCAGCGTGCGGCCCTGCAGGCGCGGCAGCAGTCCCCTGCGCGTGGTTTCGACTTCGGGTAATTCGGGCATGGCGGCGATCGGGATAAATGGGGCGCCGAGATCATCGGACGCCATGGCGACGGGGTGAGCGTCCGGCCGGTTGCGCGTAGTGTAGCGAACAGGGCGGCCCCTGTGTGCGATTGAACCTTGCTTGCAGGGCGGGCTCGAAAGCTTAGAATCGTGGAAGCAACCCATCAAGGCACAACATGACATACCTCAAGCTTCTCCCCCTCTGCGCAGCGCTGGCACTGGCGACCGCATGCAGCCAGCCCGGCATCAAGGCGTCGCAGCCTGGAAGGGTGGAAACGCAGGCGCAGCAGCCTGCGGCGGCGGCCGAGCCGGTCGTCGATTCCGCTGCGGAAGTGGATGACAAGGCCCAGGCAGCATTGCCCAAGCAGGCGCTCACGCCCGATATCCTGTTCAAGTTTCTGGTGGCCGAGGTGGCGGGACAGCGGGGCGCAATAGGCGTTGCCGAATCGGCCTATCTCGACCTGGCGCGGCAGACGCGCGATCCGCGCATCGCACGCCGTGCCGCCGAGGTGTCGGTGTTTGCGCGCGATACCGCCGGTGCGCTGGAGGCAACCCGCCTGTGGGCTGCGACCGAGCCGGATTCGGCGCGCGCGCAGCAGACCTTGGCGGCCTTGTTGCTGAACGAGGGCAGATTCGGTGAGGCCGAGCCGATCCTGCGTACCCTGCTGAAAGAGGACAGCGCCAACGGCTTTTTGCATCTGTTGGCGCTGATGGGAAAAATGCGCGACAGCGTGGCCGCACTGGAACTGGTCGAACGGCTGGCTGCAGATTACCCGGCCCTGCCGGAAGCGCGCTTTGCGGTAGCCCAGGCCGCGGCCAGTGCCGGGCGCTTCGACGCGGCGGTCGGCGCCTTGCAGCAGGCCGACAGCCTGCGTCCCGGTTGGGAGCCCGCCGCGCTGATGCGTGCGCAGATTTTGGCCAGAACCTCGAATGCCGACGCGCTTGCCTTCATGCGGACTTTCCTGGCGGCGCATGCCGACGCCCGCGAGGTGCGGCTGGCCTATGCGCGCACGCTGGTCAGTGCCAACCAGTTCACCGAGGCGCGTGCCGAGTTCATGCGCCTGCTCGGCGATTTCCCGGGCAATCCCGAAGTGAGCTTTGCGGCAGGGCTGCTGTCCATGCAAATGGGCGATCTTGACGCCGCCCGCGATTTGTTGACCCGGACCCTGGAGTACAACCCGCGCGACCCCGACGCCGTGCAGTACTACCTGGGGCAGGTGGCCGAACAGATGAAGCAGCCCGATAGCGCTGCGGCCCATTATGCCGAGGTGAACACGGGTAATTATCTGGTGCCGGCGCGTGCGCGTCAGGCCGCGTTGCTGGCGCGGGCGGGCCGCCCGGATGAGGCGCGTGCGCTGCTGGCGGCCACGCGAGGCGAAAACGATGTGCAAAACGTGCGCCTGATTCAGGCCCAGGCCGAGGTGCTGCGCGACAGCCGGGAACACGGGGCGGTCTTCGACGTGCTGTCGGAGGGGCTCAAACGCTATCCCGATTCGGCGGATTTGCTGTACGACCATGCCATGGCGGCGGAAAAGCTCGGCAAGCTCGATGTGCTGGAGACGGATTTGCGTCGCGTGATCGTGCTGCGCCCCGATGATGCGCAAGCCTACAATGCGCTGGGCTACACGCTGGCCGATCGCACGGGCCGGCTGGCCGAAGCGATCACCCTGCTCGACAAGGCGCTGGCGCTGGCGCCGCAGGATGCCTTCATCCTCGACAGCATGGGCTGGGCGCAATACCGCTCGGGCAATCTGGGACGGGCGCAGGAATACCTGGAGCGTGCCTACAAGGTGCGCCCCGACCCCGAGATTGCCGCCCATCTGGGCGAGGTGCTGTGGGCGCGCGGCCAGCGTGACGAGGCCGGGCTGCTGTGGCAAACCAGTTTGCAAACCCATCCGCAGAACGAAGTGCTGCTGGAAACCCTGCACCGCCTCAAGCCTTGATGCGCACGTTCACCGTGACGGCGCTGCTGGCGCTGCTGCTGGGGGGCTGTGTGTCGGTTCCCGCCGTCCCGCGCGGCAGCGCTGCATCCGCGCTTTCTCCGCAATGGGTATTACAGGGTCGCATCGGCGTCCAGAACGGCGAACAGAGCCTGTCGGGCCAGATTCGCTGGCGACACCGGACTGACGCGGACGAGTTGCTGCTGACTTCGCCACTCGGTCAGGGCGTGGCGCGCATCGTGCGCGATGTCGACGGCGTGACGCTCGAAGTGCCGGACCAATCCGTCCGCCACGCAGCCGATGCCGACACCCTGACGCGCGACGCCCTCGGCTACGAACTGCCCATGGCCGGGCTGACATGGTGGGTGCAGGCACGCCCCGATCCCGCGCGCGTGTTCGAGGCCACGCACGACGCCGCGGGACGCCTCACGCAGCTCAGGCAGGATGGCTGGGTGATCGATTACCTGCAATACGCCGCCGATACGCCGACGCGCCCGCGCAAGCTGGTGGTGACGCGCCAGGGGCTGGAAATCCGTCTGGTGGCGGACAGCTGGCAAGTCGAATGAGCCACACCTATCCCGCCCCCGCCAAACTCAACCTGTTCCTGCACGTCGTCGGGCGGCGTGCCGATGGCTATCATCTGCTGCAGAGCGTATTTCGTCTGATCGACCGTGCCGACACCGTCCATCTGGCGCTGCGCGACGACGGCCGGGTCGTGCGCGAAGGCGACCTGCCGGGGGTGCCCGAAGAGCACGACCTGACCGTGCGCGCCGCGCGTCTGCTGCAGGCACATGCGCCTGCCGGGGCGGGCGTGCGCATCCGGCTCTACAAGGTATTGCCGCTGGGCGGCGGCCTGGGGGGCGGCAGTTCGGATGCCGCCACCGTGCTGCTGGCGCTCAACCGCCTGTGGCAGGTCAATCTGCCGCGCGAAGCCTTGCAACGAATGGCGCTGCAACTGGGGGCCGATGTGCCTGTGTTCGTCTTCGGCCAGACTGCGTTTGCCGAAGGCGTGGGCGAAATCCTGCACCCGATGAGCGCGCCGCCGGCGTGGTATGTGGTGCTGATGCCGCCGGTGCAGGTGCCGACCGCTGCAATTTTTGCCGCGCCGGAATTGACACGTAATACGCCAACCCTCAAAATAGCGCCCTTTTCCGCAGGCATGGGTCATACGACCTTACATGGGCTTCAGCCCATAGAAAGTCGGAGTCCCCTTGTGGGGCGTAACGACCTGCAGTCCGTGGTCATCAGCCGCTACCCCGACGTTGCACGTCATCTCGATTGGCTGGCGCAGTTTGGCGAGGCGCGAATGACCGGTTCGGGTGCCTGTGTGTTTGCACCGTTCGAAACGGAAGACGCAGCGCGAGACGTG
>DASVPF010000418.1:0-5228 GCA_036382965.1 Thiobacillus sp. | reverse complement strand
GCAAAATCCTGGCCCTAATGCACGCGCACCCGGCAGGCTGCCGGCCGGGTGCGCTTGCATTACCGTGTAAAGAAACCCGACACTATTGGCGACCCGTGCTGCCGAAGCCCCCCTCGCCGCGCTGGCTGGTTTCGAACTCATCCACGATGTTGAATTCGGCCTGCACCACCGGCACGATGACAAGCTGCGCGAGACGCTCCATCGGCGCCAGTTCGAACGCCTGGTGCCCGCGGTTCCAGGTGGAAACCATGAGCTGGCCTTGGTAGTCCGAGTCGATCAGCCCCACCAGATTGCCCAGCACGATGCCGTGCTTGTGGCCGAGGCCGGAGCGCGGCAGGATCATCGCCGCATAGCCGGGGTCGGCCAGGTGAATGGCAAGACCCGTGGGAATCAGCCGGGTTTCGCCGGGCGCCAGCATGATAGTCGCATCGATGCAGGCACGCAGATCGAGGCCGGCGGAACCCGTGGTGGCGTAATGCGGTAGCTGATCGCGCAGGCGGGCGTCGAGAATCTTCACATCCATCTTCATTTTCGTCGGGATTTCGTCAGTCAAGGTGAGTTGCAAGGTGGCGGATCAACTGTCGCGCCTGGGTGAGTTTGTCGGCACGCGGCAGCCGGTGCTGGCCCTGATCGTCGAACAGGACCAGCTCGGCGGTGTCCTGCCCGAGCGTGTCCTGCGCCAGGTTGCCGACCAGCAAGGGCAGTTTTTTGCGGATGCGCTTGGCTTCGGCGTGTTCGGCCAGTTGCTCGGTCTCGGCGGCAAAGCCCACGCAAAAGGGCGCGTTGGGCAAGGCTGCCACTTCGGCCAGGATGTCGGGGTTGGCCACCAGTTGTAGCGTCAGGCCGTCCGCGCTTTTCTTGATCTTCTGTGGCGCAGCGGACTCCACGCTGTAATCCGCCACCGCCGCCACCGCGATGAACACATCGCGCGGCAATTCAGCCAGCACCGCCGCACGCATCTCCGCCGCGTTCTGCACGTCGATGCGGCGCACCCCGGCCGGCGCGGCGAGACAGGTCGGCCCCGACACCAGGCACACTGCGGCGCCCGCCTCGGCCGCCGCCTGCGCCACCGCGTAGCCCATCTTGCCGGAACTCAGATTGGTCAGCCCGCGCACCGGATCGATCGGCTCGAAGGTGGGGCCGGCGGTAATCAGAATGCGTTTGCCCGCCAGCGTGCCCAAGCCCAGCAAACCCGGCAGCGCGGCCAGGATCTCGGCCGGTTCCAGCATCCGCCCAAGTCCCGTCTCACCACAGGCCTGCTCACCCGCCGCCGGCCCCAGCACGCTCACGCCGTCCGCACGCAGTTGTTCGAGATTGCGCCGGGTCGGCGGCGCCGCCCACATTTCGCGGTTCATCGCGGGGGCGACGGAGAGCGCACAGGTGCGCGCGAGACATAGGGTCGACAGCAGGTCGTCGGCGCGGCCGTGTACGAGCTTGGCCAGAAAGTCGGCCGACGCCGGCGCGACCAGCAACAGGTTGGCATCGCGCGACAAGTGAATGTGCGCCATGCCGTCGCCACTGGCCGCATCCCACAGCGACGTCAATACCGGCTTGCCGGACAGCGCCTGGAAGGTCAGCGGCGTGACGAACTGCTGTGCCGCAGCGGTCATCACCACCCGCACGTCAGCCCCGGCCTTGACCAGCAGGCGGCACAGCTCCGCAGCCTTGTAGGCGGCAATCCCGCCGGTCACTCCCAGTATGATTTTTTTGGTCGCCAGCGACACGCTCTCGATTCCCACGCAGCTTTCCATGACAATGCGGCATTCTACGGGAGGGGGACAGGGATGGCGATTCGCGACTGGCCGGAGGACGCGCGTCCGCGCGAAAAACTGCTGAAACAGGGCGCTGCGGCCTTGACCGATGCCGAACTGGTGGCGGTATTCCTGCGCACCGGCGTGGCCGGCAAAAGCGCGGTCGATCTGGGACGCGATCTGGTCGAGCGCTTTGGCGGGCTGGGCGGCCTGTGCCGCGCCGACAAAAAGGCTGCCTGCGATGCGCCCGGCGTCGGCGAAGCCAAATATGCGCTGCTCGCGGCGGTGTTGGAAATGGCGCGGCGCACGCTGGCCGAAGATATGCAGGCAGGTGACGCGCTAACCTCCCCCATTGCCGTGCGCGACTATCTGCGACTGATCCTGCGCGGCAAGGAATACGAAGTGTTCTGCTGCGTGTTTCTCGACGCGCAAAACCGGGTGATCGCGGTGGAGGAGCTGTTTCGCGGCACGCTCACGCAAACCAGCGTCTACCCGCGCGAAATCATCAGGCGCGCGCTGGCGCACAATGCCGCCGCGCTGATCCTGGCGCACAACCATCCCAGCGGCGTGGCCGAACCCAGCCAGGCCGACCGCAGCCTCACCCGCCGGCTGGCGGATGCGCTGGCGCTGGTGGACGTGCGCGTGCTCGACCATTTCATCGTGGCGGGCGCGTCCTCGCTGTCGTTCATGGAATCCGGCCAGCTTTGAACGCTCGCCAGACTTGCTTCGCGCTTGAAAGCTGTGATATAAATCGCGGTTCTCGGGTTAACCCTCATTGTTAACCCCACCGGTTAACCCTCAATTCTCTGGAGCAGCGTCATGGCTCGCGTATGTGTCGTTACGGGCAAGAAGCCCATGGTCGGGAACAACGTTTCCCACGCCAACAATAAAACCAAGCGTCGTTTTCTGCCCAACCTGCAATACCGCCGGTTCTGGGTCGAGAGCGAGAACCGTTGGGTTCGTCTGCGTCTGTCCAATGCCGGCCTGCGCACCATCGACAAGAACGGCATCGAGTCCGTTCTGGCCGACCTGCGCGCCCGCGGCGAAGCCGTTTAATCCAGCTAAGGAGAACCATCATGGCTAAAGGCGGACGCGAAAAGATCAAGCTGGAGTCCTCTGCGGGCACCGGCCACTTCTATACCACCACCAAGAACAAGAAAACCATGCCCGAGAAAATGGAGATCAGCAAGTTCGATCCCAAGGCTCGCAAGCATGTGAGGTACAAGGAAACCAAGCTGAAGTAATCCAGCCGTTGCCCAATAAAAAACCCGCCGATTGGCGGGTTTTTTATTGGCTGCCTACAGGCGCCTGGACGGCCGCAGGCCGCCCGTCACGATCAGGCATAGCAGCGCAGGCGCACCGAGAAATCCCTCAGCGACTGAATGCCGCTGTCTTCGGCACGCTTGCACCAGGCTTGCAGCTGCTCCAGCAACTGCTCGCGGCTGGCGGTGGAACGGCTCCAGATGGCAGCCAGGTCCTGCCGCATGCGATAGACAGTTTGCAGGCGCTCACTCTTGCCCAGCAGCGTGTCGAGCTCGGCCTTGTCGGCGGCGGCGAGTTCGGCGGGCTCCTTGTGCAGCCAGCGGCGGAAGCTGTCGAAGTTCCAGCTCTGCGGCAAGTGCGCGCCGGCCTTCAACTTGGCGATCTCGGCTGCGCTCTCCACGCGCACGCTCTTCACGAAACGCGCCATCACGTCGTAGCGATGGGTGATGATGGCCTGCAGGGTATCGAGATCGCACAGCGGTTTGGCCGGCAGCCACTTCACCGTGGGCGCCACTTTGCGGATGGTGGCCAATCCCACGTAGGTCATCAGCTTGATGTAGAGCCAGCCGATATCGAACTCGTACCACTTGTTCGACAGCCGTGCCGACGTGCCGTAAGCATGGTGATTGTTATGCAGTTCTTCGCCACCGATCAGGATGCCCCACGGAACGATGTTGGTGCTGGCATCCTCGCAGGCGAAGTTGCGGTAGCCCCAGTAGTGGCCGATGCCGTTGATGATGCCGGCGGCAGTGACCGGAATCCAGGCCATTTGCACCGCCCAGATGGTCAGGCCGATGGGGCCGAAGAGGGCGAGATCGATCGCCATCATCAGGAAAATACCCTTGGCTGAATGGCGGCTGTAGACGTTGCGCTCCATCCAGTCGTCGGGCGTGCCGTGGCCGTATTTTTCCAGTGTCTCGGCCACCTTGGCCTCGGCGCGGTACAGTTCGGAGCCTTCCCAGAAGACTTTCTTGATGCCGCGCGTCTGCGGGCTGTGCGGATCTTCGGGCGTTTCGCACTTGGCGTGGTGCTTGCGGTGGATGGAAACCCATTCCTTGGTAACCATGCCGGAAGTAAGCCATAGCCAGAAACGGAAGAAGTGGCTGACGATGGGATGCAGATCCACGGCGCGGTGCGCCTGCGAACGATGCAGAAAAATCGTGACGGCGGCGATCGTGATGTGAGTGAGCGCCAGCGCAGTCAGCACATAACCCCACCACGGTAAATCCAACAAGCCTAATTGCATGGTTCGAGTTTCCTGAAAAGGATAAATAACATCCGTAATTTACGGATAAACCCTATGAAAATCAAGGATTATTAGCAGTTAAAGAAGCAGACGAAGTTACATGCACCACCCGCTGCGGAAAGGGGATTTCGATTCCGGCAGCCTTGAAGCGTCGCCAGATCGCCCAGTTGATGTCGGAACGCAGGTTGTTTTGCCCTTCGCTGGGATCGCGTATCCACACGGCGAGTTCCAGCAGGATGCCATTATCGGCAAATTCCTTCAGAAACACCTTGGGCACATTGTCCGGCTCGTCGAGGATCACCCGATCCTGATCGTTCGCCGCTTCCAGCATCAACGCTTGAGCCTGTTCCAAATCGGCATCATAGGACACCTGCACCGGCAATACGAATCTCACGTTGGGCTTGGACAGCGAATGGTTGACCACCGTATGGGTAATCAGGGTTTCGTTCGGCACGATGGTTTCGGTGCCGTCGAGCGCCTTCAGCAGCGTGTAGCGGGTATTGATCTGACTGACCTCGCCGTATTGGCCGTCCACCGTCACCAGATCGCCGATCCGCACCGAACGGTCGAGCAGGATGATGAAGCCGGAAATGTAGTTGCTGGCAACCTTCTGCAGACCGAAGCCGATGCCGACGCCCAGCGCGCCGCCGAACACCGACAGCACGGTGAGGTCGATCCCCACTGCCGGCAAGGCCACCAGCACCGCCAGGATCAGGAACACGGTGCGCGTGGCCTTGGATAAAGCAATACGCAGCGACAGGTTCAACTGGGTGACGCCCATCAGGCGGCTTTCAACCAGGCGCGCCAACATCAGTGCACCGATCACCGCCACGATAATCACCACGGTCGCCTGCAACAGCAGCCACAGCGAGAAGCGGCGATCGCCCGACTGAAACGACAGCGCTTCCATCGCCGCGTGGATGCGTGGCAGAAGACCGGTGATGTGCAGCGCGAACGCGCCCCAGATG
>DASVPF010000417.1:0-1939 GCA_036382965.1 Thiobacillus sp. | reverse complement strand
TGTCTTCATGGCCCTCCCCTTTTCTCGGAAGCGAGCGGCGCACGGGCTGTGGCGCCGCAGGTTATCCCCGTCCGGCGGTGGCTGCCGAGATGCCCGCCAGGTCCAGCGCGGCCATCACCACCACCTGGCCGATCAGCCCCGCCCGTTTCGGTTTGAGGTGGTCGACCAGGATGCCCATGACGATGCGCAACAGCGCGCCCGCCAGCACCGGGGTCGCCACCATCAGGCCCTTTTGCTCAGCGGACAGGCCGAGCGACGTGGCGATCTGCACGCCGAGGGGGCCCAGCATGACCCATACCATGAAGGCGATGTCGAAATACAAAAAAGCCGAAAGCAGCGTCGGCGGGTGTCCCGCCTTCCAGAAGTCGCGCGTCATGACAGTCTCCGAAATATCAATTGATCAAGCCGATCAGGCCAGGCTCAGATGCACCACGTCGCCTTCCAGGCGGGTGGCGAATTTGCGCGAGCAGCCCTCGTCGGGTGCCACCGCGCAGCCGGAATCCAGTTCCATGTTCCAGCCGTGCATCGGGCAGGTGACGCGCGTGCCGTGGACGATGCCCTGCGACAGTTGCCCCCCCTTGTGCGGGCAGCGGTCTTCCATCGCGAACACCTCGTCGGCGGCGCTGCGGAATACCGCGATGTCGAGTTCGCCGTGCCGCACCACGCGCGCGCCGAGGCGCGGAATCTCGTCCAGGCGGCACACTTTTATCCATTCACTCATCGTTCGTCCTTTCAAAAAAACGTCACGGCTCGGCCGGAAACAGCAGGCCGCGTGCAAAGCCCGGATCCAGCAGACGGCCTTTCACGCTGCTCCGGTAATCGTCGCGCACGCCCCGCACCAGAATGAATCCGGACAGCCCCAGGGCGGGCACCAGCAGCAACACGTACGCCGCCGCATGCACCGCCTCGCTGTAAAATGCTGCCAGCCCCAGCACATAGGCCGGCCAGCTGAACAGCAGGCCGCGCAAAATATGCTTGAGCCCCAGCAGCAGCCCGGCGATTCCCCGTCTGCGTCGTTGCAGCGGCGAGTCGTAGGCCGCCCGGAAGATTCCCTGCTCGAACTCGCTTTGCAGGTCCTCCAGGCGGAGTGCGCACATCATCAATGCGTGGCGGGCGCGACGCCGACCTGCGGCAGATCGGCCAGCCCGGTTTCGCGCGCATGTTCCTGGAAACCGGGGTTGCGCCAGAAAAACGCGCCGGGCATCGTCGTCGGCACCACCAGTACGTAGAACAGCGCGCGTCCGACCAGCGCGGTCGCCACCACCACGCCCGCCAGCAGGCTCCAGGCGAGCATGCCGTCGAGGCCCCTGGCACCGGACAGCATCAGCGCCAGCGCGCCCAGCCCACCCACGATCAGGCCGGCATTGCGCGCCTGCCAGGTATGGCCGAAATCGGTGCGCTGCAGATAGTGCGCCGCCGCGCCCTCGCCGCCGCCCTGCACCAGGTCGCGCACATGGAACACCAGACCGACACCTTCCAGCGCCAGACCCAGCACGACGCACGCGGCCAGCCCAGACAGGGGCGCGGCTGACGGCTCGGCCTGCGCCCACATCGCCCAGCCGTAGGGCAGCGCGACTAGCAGGGCGCCCAGCGTCAGCATGGTGCCGAAGAAGCTGGTGGTGACCTGCCAGTGGTTCCAGAACGGACGCGCCGGGATGCGATAAATGCGCGACATGAAATAGAGCGCGGCCGGGCCGGCGAGCGCGGCGCCCCAGCCGAAGAAGGCGGCGAGCGCCTCCACCCAGCCGGCCGGCAGCCAGCCGAACGCGCCGCTCAAGGCGGTGAACAGCGTGTAGCCGCCGAGCATGTTGTAGAACACGGCAATGCCGGCGACTTCGCGCGACACCGGCGAATAGCGCAGGTTGTTGAAAGCGCGGTAGAAGCGATGCGGCCGCCCGAGGTGCAGGGTGGACAGCACCAGCGCCACGGTTTCGATGCC
>DASVPF010000416.1:0-7867 GCA_036382965.1 Thiobacillus sp. | reverse complement strand
TCCCCATCGCCGCCGCCGGCGCCGTCGGCTACGTCGCGGGCGGCTGGCGGGCCGAGGGGCTGCCGTCGGGCAGCCTCGGCTTCGTCTACCTGCCGGCGCTCGCCGGCATCGTGCTCGGCAGCGTGCTGACCGCGCCGCTCGGCGCCCGTACCGCGCATCGCCTGCCGGTACGCCCGCTGAAGCGGATTTTTGCGTTGCTGCTGATTGCGCTGGCGCTGCGCATGGCATGGACATTCCAGGAATAGAGATGCCCTGTCATGATGTGGCGTCATACAGCGTCGAACCACACAAGATATTGAAGCTTGGCGTGTGTAACGATTTCATGCTTGAGTGGCCGCACCGCCCGCGTTAGTCTTTCGTCACATGCCGATGCACGGCCGTTCAATCATTGAAACGCGGAGAATCACAATGGCGCACCTGCAAGCTGTACGCACGACGCTGCAACCACAGCAGAACAATTACAGTCACCTCACGACGTATTTCGACGAGCATAATCAGGTCGCCTGGGGTTATATGCATGGGGAACCCCGTCCGTGCTTTACGCCCACCTTGTTGCGCGAGATGCTGTCCTGGTGGAACAGCATGACCAGCATGATCGACAATCCCGCAGAGAAGGATGTGAAATATTTCGTTCTCGCGTCGAACGTGCCCGATGTTTATAGCCTGGGGGGCGATCTGAATCTTTTCAGGCAGCATATCGCGGCGCACGATCGCGCTGCGCTGTATCACTACGCGATTTCCTGCATTGACTCTTCGTGGGCGGTGCACCGGCACCTGAACCGGCCCAATGTGACGAGCATTGCGCTGGTTCAGGGGCAGGCATTGGGCGGCGGATTCGAATGCGCTCTGGCGGCCAATATTCTGATCGCGGAGCGTGGGGCCAAAATGGGGCTGCCGGAAATCCTCTTCAATTTGTTTCCGGGCATGGGGGCCATGACCTACTTGGGACGCCGGGTCGGCCATCAACTGGCCGAGAAAATCATCCGTAGCGGCAAGCTCTACCTTGCCGAAGAACTGTATGAACTGGGTGTGGTGGATGTGCTCGCCGAGTCGGGCGAGGGCGAAGCCGCAGTCTACGAACATGTCCGCCGCGAGGAGAAATCTCGCAACGGGATGCTGGCCTTGCGCGCCGCGCGTGAGATCAGCCAGCCTGTCTCGTACGAAGAACTGGTCCGCATCACCGAAATCTGGGTCGATGCGGCGCTACGGCTTGAGGCCAAGGATTTGCGCATGATGGAGCGGCTGGTTGCGCGCCAGACCGGCAAAGCCGAACCCGGGAACAACGGATCAGTTGTGCTCAGCGCGTAGCCGGCTGGCCTGATAGGCACTTAGTGCCGTCTGAGCGTCCGCCAGCGCATCCCGCACGGTATCGAGCTTGGCCTGTCCCAGGCGGGTTGCGAGTTCGAACGGTTTGATGCGTTCGGCTTCGGCACATCGCTGTGCCAGCCGGGTGGCGCCGACATCGCTGGCGCCGCCCTTGAGCATGTGCAACTGGTCGTGCCACTGGCCATAATCCTCGGCGGCCAGCGCCCGCTCGATGTCGCGCAATGCACGTTCGCTGTCCTCTTCGAAACTGGCCAGCAGATCCTGCACGAAGGCGTGTCCGCCCAGTTGGGCCAGATTGTCCAGCACCGACTCATCCAGTTCGTCCAGCGGCGGCGCGCTGAATGATGCGGCGGCAGGGATCGGCTGCACCTGCTGCGCGGTCAGGCGGGCAATGACGTCGACCAGTTCCCGGCTGTTGACCGGCTTGGTGAGGAAGGTGTCGGCGCCCGCTTCCTCGCATGCGGCCTGCGCCTCGGCGCGGGCGTCGGCGGTGAGCATGATGATGGGCAGACGCCCCGTTTCCATGAAGCGCCAGCGTTGCACCACCTCGATCCCGGACAGTTGCGGCATGTGCATGTCGATGATGGCCAGGTTGTAGGTCTGGTCGTCGGATTCGAGCATGCTCAGGGCTTCTTCGCCGTCGTGGGCCAGATAGGTTGTGTGCCCGGCATGTTCCAGCAGGCCGCGGATCACCCGCTGGTTGACCGGGTTGTCTTCCGCAACCAGGATGTGCAGCCCCGTTGCGTGTCCGGCCTGCGACTGGAAGCGATCGGCCAGCGACACCACGTTGGTCGGCATGTCGTGGCTGATCACGGCGTGGATGGCGTTGAACAGCAGGGTCGCGTTGACCGGCATGCGCAGTACCGAGGCATAGCCTTCGCGGATCAACTGCATGTCGCGCGCTGGCGCGACGCTGGAATCGGATTCGATCAGGATGATCGGCAGCGCCGTCAGGCTGGGGTCGTCGCGCAGCAGGCGCAGGAAGGCGATGGGGTCGCCCGGCAGCGTGCTGCGTTCCACCACCACGGCACCCAGCGGCGTGCCGCCGGACAGGTAGGCGGACAGCTCGGCGGCGAGGCGGGTGGTATTGCCCACCGCCACGGTTTCGGCGCCCCAGTTGCGGATCACGGTCTGAATGCGGGTCGTCAGTTCGCTGCCTGCCAGAATCGCTACCCGCATCGGCGCGTCGAACTGTTCGGTCTGCGTGGCGGTATGGGCCGCCTGCAGGGTGAACGGCAACTCGAACCAGAAGGTCGTGCCTTCGCCCTCGCGGCTGTGCAGTCCGATCTGGCCGCCCAGCGCTTCCACCAGCTGCTTGGCAATGGTGGTCCCCAGGCCGCTGCCGCCAAAGCGGCGCGTGATGGACGGGTCGGCCTGGGTGAAGCTGTTGAAAATGCGCGCCTGCGCGGCTTCCGCGATGCCGATGCCGGTATCGACGACTTCGAAGCGCAGGCGTTGCGGATGGCCTTGCCCGACCGGGCGGATGTAGACGTCGACCCGGCCATGCTCGGTGAACTTGATGGCGTTGCCGATCAGGTTGATCAGGATCTGACGCAGGTGGCGCGCGTCGCCATGCAGATGAAACGGCGTCTGCGGGGCGATATGGGCGGCCAGCACCAGTCCCTTGCGCTGGGCCTGCGTCTCCATCATCGCGGTGGTGCCGTTGATCAGGCGGTGCAGATCGAAATCCTCGCTGGTGCGGGTAATGCGGCCGGCCTCGATGCGCGAGATGTCGAGCACGTTGTCGATCAGTTCGAGCAGGGTATTGGCCGACGCGCGGATGATCTGGGCAAATTCCTGTTGTTCCTTGTCGAGTTTCGTCCCCGTCAGCAGGTCGGCCACGCCGATGACGCCGTTCAGCGGCGTGCGGAGTTCGTGGCTCATGTTGGCAAGGAAATTCGATTTGGCCAGATTGGCTTTCCGCTCGCGCTGAATGGCGGCATGAACCTGCTTCAGCAGCGATGCCGAATAAAGCGGAACGGCAATCATGGAAAGAAGGAACGCCACCCCAATGGACATGTGATTGCTCCAGTAAGGCGAGTAGGCGAGAACCACCAGAAAGCCTGTAATCGCCATGGCTGTGGCGGCATAGAGGTAGGCAACGCCATATCTGAAGCCGTTGCCGAGTGTGACCCACAGATAGATCACTAGCAGTGGGCTCCCCGCTTCGCCTGAGTAGGTCAGCAGGAATGAGCACGTTGCATAATCCATGGCCATTGCAAGGATGCGCCGCGGCGGCGAGGCCTTCAGGTCGACCAGCGAGTGGGTGACGATCAGCAGGGCTATTGCCGTGAACAAAACGAGCACGAGCTGAACGGTATCGCGTAGGGGCTCGTCAAGCGCAGCAAGACTGCTGGAGAAGTAAGCAAAAAAGACCAGCCCGATGACAACCCGAATCGATGCTTGCTGAAACTCGGTATCCGGGCGGCTGCGAATCCGTTTGATCAGGCGGTGCAAAAACCCGGGCATCGACGTCTGAAGTGAGGCCTTCATGCGCCGGTTAGGCCTCGTTGTCGCCAAGGTCGCGCATGATGGCCGCGACCGCATCGATGCGTAATTCGAATGCGCGCACGCAATCGGGGTCGAAGTGCCGGCCGCTTTCCGAGCGGATGTATTTCAGTGCGTCCTGGAACGACCAGGCGCGCTTGTAAGGGCGGTTGGAAGTGAGCGCATCGAACACGTCGGCCACCGCCACAATGCGTGCGGGGAGCGGAATGTCCTCGCCCGCGAGGCCTTGCGGGTAGCCGCTGCCGTCGAAGCGTTCGTGGTGGCCGAGCGCGATGACCGCGCCCATCTGCAGGTAGCGCGACGGACTGCCGGCAAGAATTTCATGGCCGAGCAGCGGGTGGCGGCGCATGATTTTCTGCTCCTCCGGGGTGTGCTGGCCGGGCTTGAGCAGGATCAGGTCGGGAATGCCGATCTTGCCGATGTCATGCATCGGCGCGGCGGCTTCGATCTCGTCGCATTCCATTGCGGTGAGCTTGAGTTCCTCGGCGATCAGGCGCGCGTACTTGGCCATGCGGACGATGTGGTTGCCGGTTTCCTGGTCGCGATATTCGCCTGCCTTGGCCAGTTTCATCAGGGTTTCGCGTTCGCGCGTGCGGACTTCGCGGGTGGCCTGCATCACCTGCTCTTCCAGCCACAGTGCGCGATCGGCCACCACTTTCTGGCTGCGTCGCAGCGCCAGCAGGTTGAGGCAGCGGGCGCGGCATTCCTGCGGGTCGATCGGGCGGGTAAGGAAATCGGTGGCGCCGTTTTCCAGCGCCTGATAACGGATCTGGCGGTCCTCCACTACCGTGACGATGATGATCGGCACGTCGGCCAAACGGCGTTCGGCGCGGATACGGCGGGTAAATTCGATGCCGTCCATGCCGGGCATGCGGTAATCGGTGATGACGAGATCCGGCGTGGTGTGTTGCATCTGCGCCAGCGCATCGAGCGGATCGGCATAGCTCTCCACCGTCACGCCGGGTTCCAGCGTGCGTGCCAGACCTTCGAGCAGGCTGCGTGCGGTGCTGCGGTCGTCGACGATCACCACGCGCGCACCGCCGCGCGGGCACGACTCGCGCTCCGAGGATGACGGCACGGAGGAGGGGACAATGCGCAACGACTTGGCAGTCACTTTTTTTTCTACCTTAGAAACGATTGAGAAACTACGATTGATAAAATTGCGGTTTCGTAGAATTATCGGGTGGTCAGACTGTGAACTTTAATGCCGGGAGGCACAAGATGAAGAGAAACGTGTGCTTGAGCCTGGTGGCCGCCTGGATGGCGCTGTTTTCCATGGCTGTCTTTGCCGGGTCTGTAGCGGATTATGCGCGCGAGAAGAAGTGGGCGGACGAGGTGGTGCCCGGGCTGGTGATCGGGGATCCGGTCTATCTGCAAACGCCGCGCGACCACCACAGGTTCCTGGCCTTGTACACGCCGACAGCTACCGGCAAGGCCGCCATTGTCGTCCACGGCATGGGCATCCACCCCGATTGGGGCCTGATCGGCACGCTGCGCACGGAACTGGCCGACCGCGGTTTCGCCACCCTGTCGATCCAGATGCCGATCCTGGCGGCCGATGCCCAGGCCGACGCCTATCCGCCGACCTTTCCCGAGGCGGCCGAGCGTATCGCTACAGCGGTCGAGTTTCTCAAGGCCAAGGGCTATACGCAGCTGGCGATCGTCTCGCATAGCATGGGCTCGCGCATGAGCCTGGAGTATTTCAACGGCACGCCCGATCCCGCCGTGAAATCCTGGGTGAGCCTGGGCCCGCCATTTAATGGCTATGCCAAGCTGAAACTGCCTGTCCTCGATCTGTATGGCGACAACGATTTGCCGCCGGTGCTGGCGAATGCCGCCCAGCGCAAGCGCAGCCTGACGGCCAAGGATTCAAAACAGGTGACGATTGCCCACGCCGACCATTTTTACAGTGGCCACGAGGGGGAAATGGTCGAGGCTGTCGCCGCGTTCCTGTCCGCCACCCTGAAGTAGGCTCAGCCCAGCAGCCGGGCCATCGCCTCACGGTATTTGGCCGCGGTCTTGTCGACGATTTCGGCGGGCAGTGCCGGTCCCGGCGCCTGCTTGTTCCAGCCGCTGGCCTCCAACCAGTCGCGTACGAACTGCTTGTCGAAGCTGGGCGGATTGCTGCCCGGCCGGTACTGATCGGCCGGCCAGAAGCGCGACGAATCGGGGGTCAGCGCCTCGTCGATCCACACCAGCTTGCCGGCTTCGTCGAGCCCGAACTCGAACTTGGTGTCGGCGATGATGATGCCGCAGGTGAGCGCATACTCCGCGGCGGCCTTATAGAGGGCGAGGCTGACGTCGCGCACCTGCGTCGCCAGATCGGCGCCGATCAGCGCCGCCATCTGCGCGAAGCTGATGTTCTCGTCGTGCGCGCCGGCCGCGGCCTTGGTCGACGGCGTGAAGATCGGCTCGGGCAGGCGGTCGGCCTGCTTCAGCCCGGCCGGCAGGGCGATGCCGCACACCGACTGGCGGGCCTGGTATTCCTTCCAGCCCGATCCCACCAGGTAGCCGCGCACGATGGCCTCGACCGGCAGTGCGCGCAGCTTTCTGACCACGATGGCGCGGCCGGCCACCTGGGCGCGCTCCGACTCCGCAACCACCGATTCCGGCGCGATGTCGAGCGCCTGGCTCGGCACGATGGCTTTGAGCTTGTCGAACCAGAAGGCCGACACCTGCGTCAGCACTTCGCCCTTACCGGGAATCGGCGTCGGCATCACCACGTCGAACGCCGACAGGCGGTCAGTGGTGACGATCAGCAACTGGTTGTCGCCGACGGCGTAGATGTCGCGCACCTTGCCACGATGGACCAGCGGCAGGGAGGCGATGCGCGATTCGAGCAAGGGGTGGCCGGGGAGCGGGGCAGTCATGGCAGCGGCGGCAGAATGAACGGAGGCGGCATTATAGCCGCCGCGGTAGAAGGCGCTGGCCTCGTACACCCCGCGCAGCTCGCGCAACGCCACCAGCAGCACCGCGGCCAGCGGCACCGCCAGCAGCACGCCGACGAAGCCGAACAGCTGGCCGAACGCCGCCAGCGCGAAAATCACCGCCACCGGATGCAGGCCGACGCGTTCGCCGACCAGACGCGGCGTGACGACATAGCTTTCCAACCCCTGCCCGGCAAGATAGATGCCCGCTACCCAGGCGACGCCGCTCCAGTCGGGAAACTGCAGCAGCGCGACCAGCAACGCCAGGATCGCGCCGAGGCCGAAGCCGAGGAAGGGCACGAAGGACAGCACGCCGGTGAGAATGCCGATCGGCAGCGCGTAATCCAGTCCCACCGCCCATAAGGCCAGGGCGTAATAGGCCGCCAGGGTGGCCATCACCGCCAACTGCCCGCGCAGGAATTCGCCGACCACCGCGTCCATCGCGCAGGCAACGCGGGTGACCGCGCCCAGCCAGGGACGCGGCGCCAGCGCGGCGACGCGCGCCACCATCACGTCCCAGTCTTTCAGCAGATAGAACATCACCACCGGAATCAGCAGCAGGTTGGCCAGTATGCCGACGACGGCGAGTGCCCCGGTTTGCAGCGTCGGCAGCCAGCTGGCGCCGTTTTGCGCGGCTTTTTCGGTGAGCCAGGTCTTGAGCGCGTCCAGATTGGGTTCGATGCGGATGCCGAAGGTCTGTTCAAGCCACGGCAGGAAACGGGTTTGCAGCAGATCGAGAGCGGCCGGCACGCGCTGGGAGAGTTCGGCAAACTGTCCCTGGAACAACGGCAGCGCCAGCAGCAGCAGGGCGAACAGCGCCAGCCCGGCGAGCACGATGACCCCCACCGTGCCGGTCGTGCGCGATATCCCGCGCGTTTCCAGGCGGTCGACCAATGGGTCGAAGATGTAGGCCAGCAGCGCGCCCGCGAGGAACGGCGTGAGGATGGGGGCCAACAGGTAAATCAGCGCGCCCGTGACGAGCAGCGCGGCGAGGGCAAACCAGGGAACGTTGAGCGGCCGGATCGTGTGCATAGGCGGTAAAATAACGCACTTTTTTGCTTCTGGAGTCTGCGTTGTCTTCCATTTCCTATAAAGATGCCGGGGTC
>DASVPF010000415.1:0-2758 GCA_036382965.1 Thiobacillus sp. | reverse complement strand
TGTGCCGCAATTGCTGGCGGCCATGCTGCTGCTGTTCGTCGGCTGGCTGCTCGCCAACGTGGCGCGCACGGGTGTGCTGGAACTGACCAAGGAAACCCTGCTCGACGTGACGCAGGCCGAGCCGTTTGCCCCCATCTACGTGAAGCTCCATGAATCTGCAACCGAATGACAACCCCGAAGATCTGAAGGTCGTGCTGGAAGCCGCGCTGCTGGCCGCGGTCGAACCGCTGACGCTGGCCGACTTCAAGCGCATGTTCGAGCAGGATGTGCCTGATCAAAGCCTGACCAACGACGTGCTGCGGCGCACGCTCGACGAACTGCGCGGCGCGTGGCACGGCCGCGGCGTCGAACTGGTGCAGGTGGCGGACGGCTGGCGCTTCCAGACGCGCGCCGAGATGCAGCCCTGGCTTGCGCGGCTGAAGAACGAGAAGCCGCCGCGCTATTCGCGCGCGGTGCTGGAAACGCTCGCCATCATCGCCTATCGCCAGCCGGTGACGCGTGGCGACATCGAGGACATCCGCGGCGTCTCGGTCAATCCCAACATCATCAAGACGCTGGAGGAGCGCGGTTGGATCGAGGCGATCGGCCATCGCGACGTGCCGGGACGCCCGGCGCTGTTCGGCACCACCGGCCACTTTCTCAGCGACCTCGGCCTCGTCACGCTGTCCGAACTGCCGCCGCTGGAAGAGCTCGGCCATCTCGTCACGCCGGACGAAACGGCATTAATTCCTGAACTGCGCGCCGAATTGCCGGACAATGACGTCCCCCAGACGTTTGGCGCGATGATCGAAATCGCCCGTGCCCGCGTCGCCACCGAGATTTCCTGATATGGCCCGCCCCGCATCCCCCATCCGCCGTTCGCCCAATGCGCCCCTGGGGCGCGCGGCGAGCCGCCTGCAGCAGGCGACCGCGCCGGAGGCGCCGAGCGAGCGCCTGCAGAAGGCGCTGGCCTCGGCCGGCATCGGCTCGCGCCGCGAGATGGAGGAATGGATCGCCGAGGGCCGGGTCCAGGTCAACGGCGAAACCGCGACGATCGGCAGCAAGGTCGGGCCGCGCGACATCGTCAAGGTCAGCGGCCGCCGCGTCTATCTGCGCTTTGACGAAAAACGCACCCGCATCCTCATCTACCACAAGTCGGAAGGCGAGATCGTCAGCCGTGACGATCCCAAGGGTCGTGTCACCGTGTTCGACGCGTTGCCCAGGCTGCGCGGCGCCAAGTGGATTTCCATCGGCCGGCTGGATTACAACACCGACGGCCTGATGATCTTCACCACCTCGGGTGAGCTGGCCAACAACCTGATGCACCCGCGCTTCGAAGTCGAGCGCGAGTATGCGGTGCGGGTGCTGGGCGAACTGACCGAAGACATGATCGCGCAACTGCTCGCCGGGGTGGAACTCGACGACGGCCCGGCGCAATTGCAAAGCTGCTTCGCCGCCGGCGGCGAGGGTGCCAATCGCTGGTATCGCGTGGTGATCAGGGAAGGCCGCAAGCGCGAAGTACGGCGGCTGTTCGAACACTTCGGCCTCACGGTGTCGCGGCTGACCCGCATCCGCTTCGGCCCGATCGTGTTGCCGCCGCAGTTGCGCCGCGGGCAGAAGATGGAACTCGACGACGATCTGGTCGCGCGCGTGCTGGAATGGGCGGGGATGGCGCCCACCCCGCGCCGGCAGATGCGCGGGGTTCCGGACAAGCACACCCGCAAGCCGCGGATACGTTAACCGGGAAGCAGGCGGGCAAGCCGCCTGGATTCGCTTACTTCTCGGTCATCTTTTTGATTACGCCCGCCGCCCATTCGCGGCCGCCCAGCCCGAACGCCAGCGCAAATGCCAGGCCGATGGCGCCAAAGCCGATCTGGAATGCCGCGGTCAGCAGGCTGGTGCCGATCGCCAGCTGCTCCAGCGCCACGAATACCACGAAGATGATGACGCCGTACTCCGCCAGCGTGCTGAGGGTGAGCGCGCCCTGCACGCCGATGTTGTTGAGGTAGGCGAACACCAGGCGGTTGATGAAGCGCGCCACCAGCACGCCGAACACCAGCACCAGAATGGCGACGATGATGTTGGGGATGTAAAGCACGATCTTGTTGAACAGGTCCGCCACCATGTGCAGCCCGAGGCTGTTGGACACGGTGACGATGACGATGAAGATGATGATCCAGTACGCGAGCTTGGCCAGCAGTCGCGACAACGAAACATCCAGATTGCCCTGCTTGAGGAAGGCCTCGATGCCGGTTCTTTCGGCGAGGTGGTCGAAGTGCAGCACGTCGAGCAGTTTCATCACACCCGTGCGCGCCACGTTGGCGAGCAGCCAGCCGACGAACAGCAGCAGCATGGCCGCCAGCAATTGCGGCACATAGCCGGCAAGTTGGGTCCAGAAAGACGTCAGGGAAGCGACAAACACATCGAGTTGTTGCTGCATGGCGCACTCCTCCGTTACGGCGAAAAATGACTCATTATAGCCATGCCGCGTGACAGCTTCGCGGTCGGGCGGCCGCTGTCGGATGGCTATCCCGCATGCGACTTTATGCATACACTGCAAAAAACTGGAGCGACTGTCCGGCCCATGTTCTCTCGTCCTGATCGCGCTGGATTCCTGCCCCTTGCCGGGCTGCCCGTGCTGGTGTCCAGGCTGGTGGCGCTCGGCTATCAGGCGCTGAAGAGCGCAGTGGAATGCGGCTCATGGCGCTCGGCGAAGTGGGTATCGAAGGCGTCCGCCTCGATGTGCAGGCCGTCGCTGGCGCCGATGCGTCCCGCTTCG
>DASVPF010000414.1:0-6162 GCA_036382965.1 Thiobacillus sp. | reverse complement strand
AACTGGATCCGGTTACTTCGCGCGCCGCGCCGAGGAAGGTCAGTTTCATATCGTATGTTCCAATTGCGCCAGTAAAACCTGCGCCAGCGCAGCCATCTCGGGTGCCTGGGTGACGTAAGGCGGCAAAGTAGTGGCGGCCGTTTTCGGTGGTGGCGAGCGACGTGATGCGCTCCAGCCGGATAGGCAGCGTCTGCGCGGGCAGGGCCGCCAGGACCAGGCGCCCGTTCTGGCCGGGCTTGAGATCGGCCACGTCGCTTTCATCCGTTTCGATCACCACCCGGTAGCCGTTGTCCGGCGCCAGCGTGACGAGTTCGGCGCCACGTTCGAGCGGCGCGCCGATGGATTGGCTCAAATCGCCCTTGATGACCACACCGTCGAACGGAGCATGCAGTCGGGCGCGTTCCATCTGCTGTCCGATCAGGTCCAGCTTGGCCTGGACCGCTGCCGTCTCGGCCTGCTTGATGCCGTATTCGACCCGGTCGCCATTCGCCTGGGCGGCGGCCAGGGCGTTTTCGTTCTGCGCGAGTTCGGCACGCAGGCCGCGTTGCTCGACCAGCATGTCCTGGTCGGCCAGCTCGGCCAGCAACTGCCCGGCTTTCACCCGGTCGCCGGGCTGGACGTACACCTTGCTGAGAAAGCCATCGGTGGGCGCGGTCAGGGTCCGCTGCATCGATCCTTCCAGCCGCGCCGGGGCACTGACCTGGTAGGCGAAGGGGAACGCCAGGACGAAGGCAAGCAGCGCCAACACTGCCGCCAGGCCGAAGAGGACCGGCCTGGCGGCGGGCGTGCCGAGCTGCAGCACCTGGCGCAAGCTGGCCTTGGCGGCGTTCAGGCTGCGTTGCCGCAGCGGCAGGTCGTTTTCGTATTTGAGCAGCAGCAAGGGCGCCAGCACGCAGGCCAGATGTTCGTGGGCCGCGGTTTCTTCGGCGTCGAAACCGCCCGTGCGGCGTTCCAGCACGAGCGCGCCCACGATCTGCCCCGAATCAACCAGGGGCACGGTGCACAGCGCATAGCCCTGGCGCCGTGCGAGTTCCTCGTGGGCAAGCTGGATCTGGGGCTTGCTGCCCTCGGGCGCGGGATGGACGAGCGTGATGCCCTGTTCCGCCGCTTCATCCATGGCGCCCGCCACCAGCCGGGCCGTTTCCTGGCGCAGATGCAGCTCGGCCGCATAGGAAACCGCCACGACCTTCATCCCGTGCGGGCTGTTCCAGCCCAGGCTGACGCGATCGCAGCCCAGCTCGCCCGCAAGCTGCTGTGCCAGGGCCGTGACTGCCTCGACAAAATGCCGGCGCCCCAATACCTCGGCCTGCAGTCGCAGCAACTGCTCCGCGGACAGCCCCGTTTTCCGGGCAGGCGGATTTTGTGGGGAAAGGGATGCCAGGATATGCATATAGGTTTTCTGGATGAGGCCATATGACTTATCGGACCCGCGCTTCGTGACTTGAGCGGGGCGGCGGGAAGATCGCGTGCGAATGGCCCCACCGCTTGGAGCACATCCAGGGCGCATACAATAGGGGTCGCCGTTAAGCGCCTCCGAGCATCCATGCCCAGTTCCCTGCAGAACCGTTCGCGCCAGTTTCTCTGGCACCCCTGCACCCAGATGAAGCACCTGGAGGCCACACCGCCGCTGGCGATTGCGCGCGGCGAAGGCGCCTGGCTCATCGATACCGAGGGGCGGCGTTACCTGGACGCGATTTCGAGCTGGTGGGTGAATCTCTTCGGCCATTGCAATCCGCGCATCAACGCCGCCATCATCGACCAGCTCGGCAAGATCGAGCACGTGATGCTGGCTGGCGCGACCCACGAACCGGTGGTGGAACTGTCCGAGCGGTTGGCAAAATTGACCGGACTGGGCCACGCGTTCTACGGCTCGGACGGCGCCTCGGCCACCGAAATCGCGCTGAAAATGAGCGCCCACTTCTGGCGTAACTCAGGCCGGCCGGAGAAGAACGGCTTCATCAGCCTCACGAACGGCTACCACGGCGAAACCGTCGGCGCGCTCTCGGTGACCGATATCCCGCTGTTCAAATCCACCTATGCGCCGCTGCTGCGGCACACGGTGCAGGTGCCCACGCCCGACGCGCGGCTTGCCGCGCCGGGGGAATCGGCCGAGGCATTCGCCCTGCGCTGTGCCGACGCGCTGGAAGCGCACCTCGCCGGGCACGCCGACGAAACCGCCGCTTTCATCGTCGAACCGCTGGTGCAGGGCGCGGCGGGGATGACGATGTATCACCCGGCCTATCTGGCCCGTGCGCGCGAACTGTGCACGAAATACCAGGTGCACCTGATCGCCGACGAGATCGCGGTGGGTTTCGGCCGCACCGGGACGATGTTCGCGTTCGAGCAGGCGGCTGCGCTCAACACGCCTCACGCCTCACGCCTCACGCCTCTCTCCCCACGCCCCGACTTCATCTGCCTGTCCAAGGGCATCACCGGCGGCTACCTGCCGCTGTCGGCGGTGCTGACGACCGACAACGTCTACGCTGCGTTTTACGGCGATGCCAGCGCGCGCGGCTTTCTGCATTCGCATTCCTACACCGGCAATCCGCTCGCCTGCCGGGCGGCGCTGGCGGTGCTCGATATCTTCGAGTCCGAGCAGGTGATCGCCGCCAACCGGGTCAAGGCCGACGAATTCACCGCGATTCTGGAGGACGTGGCCGCCCACAGCCGGGTGCGCCACTTCCGCCATCGGGGAATGATCTGGGCGTTCGACGTGGCGGATGCGCCCCTCGGATTCGCGGCGCACTTCCATCAGGCGGCGTTGCAGGAGGGGGTGTTCATCCGGCCCATCGGCAATACGGTTTACGTGATGCCGCCTTACGTCACCCAGGCACCCGAGATGGCTGCGCTGGCGCAGGTTTTACTGGCGCAATTGGAACATACGATATGAAACTGACCTTCCTCGGCGCGGCGCGCGAAGTAACCGGATCCAGTTATTTGCTGGAAGCCGACGGCGTACGGTTTCTGGTCGACTGCGGCATGTTCCAGGGCGGCCGCGAAACCCGCGCCAAGAACCGCCAGGCGTTTGCGTTCGACCCGGCGACGATCGACTTCGTCCTCCTCACCCATGCCCACATCGACCATTCCGGGCTGTTGCCGCGGCTGGTCGCGCTCGGCTTCAAGGGCAGCATCCACGCCACCCGCGCCACCTGCGACCTGCTGGCGGTGATGCTGCCGGATTCCGCCCACATCCAGGAAAAGGAAGCCGAGCACGACACGCTTAATCGCTTTCGCCAGGGCATGGCGCGGCGCGACGACGGCCCCGGCCGCGTGCGCGACACCGCGCCGCTGTATACCGTGGCGCAGGCGCAGGCTTCGCTCAAGCATCTGAATCCGGTCGACTACGACCTGGAAATCGCGCCGCATCCGCAGGTGCGCTGTACCTTCCGCGACGCCGGCCACATCCTCGGCTCGGCGATCGTCGAAGTGTGGGTGGGCGAAGGCGCGCGCCGCCGCAAGATCGTGTTCTCCGGCGATCTCGGCCAGCCCGCGCGGCCGCTGCTGCGCGATCCCACGCCGATTTTCGACGCCGACTATCTGCTGATCGAATCGACCTACGGCAACCGCGACCACAAGAGCATGGAGGCGACGCAGGACGAACTGGTGGAGGCGGTCAACGACACCCTGGAACGGAAAGGTGGCAACCTCATCGTCCCCGCCTTCGCGGTGGGCCGCACCCAGGACATGCTCTATCTGCTGGCCGATCTGACGCGGCAGGCGCGCATTCCCAAACTCTCCGTGTTCGTCGATTCGCCGATGGCGACCGCCGCCACCGAAATCACCTTCCGGCACATGGAACTGCTCGACGCCGAAACCCACGCCCTGATGGGCAGGCACGGCGGCGCGACGCATTTCCGCAAACTCGATTTCGTCGAGGATGTGGAGGAATCGAAGGCGCTCGACCGCATCAAGGGCGGCGCCGTCATCGTCTCGGCCAGCGGCATGTGCGAGGCGGGGCGCATCAAGTTTCACCTGCGCGCCAACCTGCCGCGTCGCGAGTCGACCATTCTCATCACCGGCTTCCAGGCCGCCGGCACGCTTGGCCGTCGCCTGGTCGACGGCGCGAAACGGGTGCACCTGCTGGGCGAGGACATTCCGGTGCGCGCCGATCTCTATACCCTGGGCGGACTGTCGGCGCACGCCGACCGCGGCGCGCTGCTTGCCTGGCTGCGGCACTTCCGCAGCTCGCCGCGGCGGGTGTTCGTGGTGCACGGGGAAGCGGACGTGGCGACCGGCTTCGCCGCCGACCTGCACACGCAGTTCGGCTGGGATGCCGGCGCGCCGATGCCCGGCCAGAGCGTCATCCTCGATTAGGGGATCGGTTTCGCCTGCGCCTGTTCCAGCAGCGGCTGTAAGTACTTCACCGGAATGGCATAGGTGATCCCGCTCGGCGCGGAGAGCGCAGCCTCCTTCGCGCCTTTCACAAACACCGAGTTGACTACGCCCAGCACTTCGCCGGTCTCCGGGTTCCACACCGGGCTGCCGCTGTTACCGGGGTAGGCGATAGCGTCGAGCTCGAACACTTCGTAGGGCTGTTGCGCCTGTTTGAGCGCGCGTGCGGTCAGCTGCGCGGCGTTGGCGAGCGACGTGAAAATCGGAATGATGGCGGCCAGCCCGGCGCGGTGGGTGGAGGGGTTGAGTCCCAGTATCGAGCCGATCGGATAGCCGGTGAAATACAGCTGCCAGCCCTCGCGTGCCTGGGTCGAGTCGCCCAGTTTCAGCGCAGGCAGCGGGCTGCCGGCGATTTTCAGCACCGCCAGATCGTGTGCGCGGTCGGTGGCGATCAGTTGCGCGATGCGCACCGCCACCTGACGGTCGTGGCCGATGAACACGGCATGGGTTTCGTTCTTCTCGCTGTTCAGCACGCCGGCAAAGATATGCGCGCACGACACCACATAGCGCCCGTCCAGCACCGCGAAGCCGGTGCCCAGCAGGTTGGCGCGCGGACTGCCGGCGGGACGAAACGTGCCGACGCCGACCACGCCCGGTTTGATGTTGATTAACATGTCGGCCACATCGGCGCGGGCGGGCGCGGCCAGAACGAGCGCAAGCAGCGCCAAGACCGCCCGCAGGGCGAGTGCCTGGCGGCATACTCCTTGCGGGTGCACCACCCAACGGGTATGCCGCTTGCTGAGCCACTGGCCTGCCAGCCGGCGGACGCGGCCGGGCAGCGCGAGGTAATTTCGATACAATCCGGGCAGCAAAGACTTTCTATTCATAGGGGAATCCAGGCATGAGCGTTGTTGCGGTTGTCGGGCTGGGCTACGTGGGCCTGCCGTTGGCGGTGGAATTCGGCAAGAAGATGACCACCATCGGCTATGACCTCTCGGTTGAAAAAATTGAGCATTACCGTCGCTTCTGCGACCCCACCGGCGAAGTGTCGGCGGAGGACCTCAAGGCTGCCACGCAGCTGACGGTGACCACTGACCCTGCCGAACTGGCGAAGGCCGACTTCATTATCGTCGCCGTTCCCACCCCGGTCGACGAGGCGCACATCCCCGATTTCTCGCCACTGGTGGGGTCTTCCACCACTGTAGGCCAACACATGAAAAAGGGCGCGACCGTGATCTACGAATCGACGGTCTACCCCGGCGCCACGGAGGAGGTCTGCATCCCGATCCTGGAAAGGCAGTCCGGCATGAAATGGCTGCAGGATTTCCACGTCGGCTACTCGCCCGAGCGCGTCAACCCCGGCGACAAGGAACGGACGATTACGAAAATCGTGAAAGTCGTCTCGGGCGACGACGCCGCCACCCTGGACAAGGTGGCGGTGCTCTACGGCTCGGTCATCACCGCCGGGGTGCATCGCGCCAGTTCGATCAAGGTGGCCGAGGCCGCCAAGGTGATCGAGAACACCCAGCGCGACCTCAACATCGCGCTGATGAACGAACTCTCGCTGATCTTCCACCGCATCGGCATCGACACGCTGGAGGTGCTGAAGGCCGCCGGAACCAAGTGGAACTTCCTGCCGTTCCGCCCGGGTCTCGTCGGCGGCCACTGCATCGGCGTCGACCCCTACTACCTCACCCACAAGGCCGACATGCTCGGCTACCACCCGCAGGTCATCCTCGCCGGCCGCCGCATCAACGACGGCATGGGCGCCTACGTGGCGCAGGAGACGGTGAAGAAGATGATCGCCAACGGCGTGCAGGTGAAGGGGGC
>DASVPF010000413.1:0-2862 GCA_036382965.1 Thiobacillus sp. | reverse complement strand
TGGACCCCCAACTTCCGGGTGATCGAGCACTCCATCGTCAGCGACGGCCGGATAGATCTGGGCGGCATCTTCGTGGGGTTGCCCCAACTGGTGGCGGCCGTCGGGGCGGTGGCAACCTTCGCCTGGGTGACCAGCCGCTCCGCCTCGCTCTGCCCCTTCTCGGGAGTCCCCTGGTGGTCCGCGAAGACCAGGGTCACCTTAGCGCCTCCCAGATTCGGCAGTCCCTCGGTCTTGGCCAGGGGCAGGTTGAGATCGTACTTGTTGTTGACTATCTCCGCTGCCAGTTCATTGGCGTACTTGAGGTCCAGGCCGGTGCTGGCCGACCCGCCCGACAGCGGGAGAAGGACGCCGATCTTGTCCTCAGGCATCTCCATCTTGATGGCCAGCGTTGCCGGGTCCGGCTCGGCGCCGGTTTCCTGCAGGATCTGGCGGCTGATGCGGTTCATCTTGTTGATCGTCTCGATCATGTGCACCGGGATGCGGATGGTGCGTGCCTGGTCGGCGATCGAACGCGTGATCGCCTGGCGGATCCACCAGGTCGCATAGGTCGAGAACTTGTAGCCGCGGCGGTATTCGAACTTGTCGACCGCCTTCATCAGGCCAATGTTGCCTTCCTGGATCAGGTCGAGGAACTGCAGGCCGCGGTTGGTGTACTTCTTGGCGATCGAGATCACCAGGCGCAGGTTGGCCTCGATCATTTCGCGCTTGGCGCGGCGCGCCTTGGCCTCGCCGGTCGACATCTGCGTGTTGATGTCCTTCAGGTTCCTGATCGGCAGGCCGACACGGTCCTGCATCGCGATCAGCGCTTCCTGATGCGCCTTGACCTCGTACTGCACCTTGGCAAGCATCGAGCAATACGCTTTCTTGGCGGCGATTTCCTTGTCCAGCCAGGCCAGGTTGGTTTCGTTGCCGGGGAAGACCTTGATGAAATGCGGACGCGGCATGCCCGAGCGGGTGACGCAGAATTCCATGATCTTGCGCTCGTGCGAACGCACTTCTTCCACCGCATTGCGGATCTGCTCGCACAGGCTGTCGACCTGGCGCACCGAGAACCGGATCGCCATCAACAGTTCGGTGACTTCGGCCTGCGCTTTCATGTGCTGCGGGCTGCCGAGGCCGTATTTGACCTGGGCGTTCTGGGCCTTTTTGTAGGCCTTGCGGATGAACTCGAACTGCGCCAGCGCCTCCGCTTTCAGCTGCGCCAGATTGGCGGCTGCGGCTGCGGCGGTGGCGTCCTCGTCATCCTCGTCGGTGTCTTCGTCCTCGGCTTCCGTGTCGTCCTCGGCCGCGGCGGCCTCGGTTTCCACTTCGACGAAGCCATCGATCAGTTCGTCGATGCGCATCGTGTCGTTTTCGACCTGCGTCGCCATGTCCAGAATCTGCTGGATGGTGAGCGGGCACGACGAGATCGCCTGCACCATGTGGCGCAGGCCTTCCTCGATGCGCTTGGCGATTTCGATTTCGCCTTCGCGGGTAAGCAGATCGACCGAGCCCATTTCGCGCATGTACATGCGTACCGGGTCGGTGGTGCGGCCGAATTCGGAATCGACCGTAGTCAGCGCCTGTTCGGCTTCGGCGACCACGTCTTCGTCGGCCACGGCGGGGGTGGCTTCCTGCATCAGCAGGGTTTCGGCGTCCGGCGCTTCATCGTAGACCTGGATGCCCATGTCGTTGATCATGCTGATCACGCCTTCGATCTGATCGGCGTCCAGCACCTCGTCGGGCAGGTGGTCGTTGATTTCGGCGTAGGTCAGGAAGCCGCGCTCCTTACCCAGGATGATGAGGTTCTTCAGCTGGGTGCGTCGCGCTTCGGCCTCCACCGGGGTCAGCTCTTTCAGGGGGAGCAGCGCTTCGGTTTTTTTGGTGCCACCACCTGGTTTTCTTCCACGTACAGCCACAGGTTTATCTCCGCTCAGGTTCCGTTCCGGCGCACCGCCGGACGGAAAAAATCGTTCAAAAACCGCTAATTATACCGCAAACCGGGGCTTTGTCTTGCCTCTTCTGGCAAGCTAGGAGCGTGCCAGTTCGGTCAATTCCAGGCGTTCGCTCGCGCTCAGGCTGCTCAACGGGCGCGTGGCCAATTCCTGCTGCCGTCGCCGCCGCCAGTCGTCATGCAGTTGCCGGACGGCACCGTCGAATTCCGCGTTCCAGTCCCAGGTTTCATCTTTGTCGAGTAAATCCGTCATCAGTTCGTCGACCAGGGATTCCAGCGAGCTGCCCCGCGCGGCTTCGGCCAGGGCGGGCAGGCTGAGTTGTTCGATGTCGCGCAGCCAGGCCATCAATTCGGCCAGGCGTTCTTGCAGCGGATCGTTCGCGTCCAGCCAGCGTGGCTCCACTTCGGCGACGCGCTGTGGGTTCATCAGCAGCGTGCGGGCGAGGCTGCGCAGGCGCGAAGGCGCCGGGCGACGCTGCGGACGCGGCGAGGCGCGCCGGGTGGAATTGGGTCTGACCCCCATGCGGCTGAGTTCGTCAGCCTGCAGATGCGCAAGTTCCGCAATATGTCGCTGAATCAGGCTGGCCAGCAGCGGCGCGGCGATTTTTTCCAGCAGCGGTTTGGCGTCCTTGATCAGCGCGGCCCGGCCTTCCTGGCTGTCGAGCTTGCGGTTGCGCGCCAGTTCGCGCACCAGAAAGGCGGACAGCGGCACCGTGTCGCTGTCCAACAACTGCAGGAAAGCTGCCTGGCCATGGGTGCGGATATAGCTATCGGGATCCTCGCCTTCGGGCAGGAACAGGAAGCTGACTTCCTTGCCGTCCTGCAGCGCTTCCAGCGTGTTTTCCAGCGCACGCCAGGCGGCCTTGCGCCCGGCGTTGTCGCCATCGAAGGCGTAGATCAGGCGATCGCTATGGCGCAGCAGGGTGCGC
>DASVPF010000412.1:0-4862 GCA_036382965.1 Thiobacillus sp. | reverse complement strand
ACCCAGCAAAAGGTGCGCGCCCCCAGTCATCCCGCCCTGCAGGATCCGGTCTTCCGCTATTTCTTTGGCGACCGTCTGGATCCCCGCCCGCGCGAGGTATCCAACCTCGGGTCGGGCGTCATCGTCAGCCCCAACGGCTATATCCTCACCAACCAGCACGTGGTCGAGGCGGCCGACGAAATCCAGGTAGCGCTGGCGAACGGCAAAACCTTGCCCGCGCGCGTGGTGGGATCCGATCCGGAGACCGATCTGGCCGTCCTCAAGATCGACGCCGACAACCTTCCGGCCATCACCTTCGCCCAGTCTGACAGCCTCAAGGTCGGCGACTGGGTGCTGGCGGTGGGCAATCCGTTCGGCGTCGGCCAGGCCGTCACCGCAGGCATCGTCAGCGCCCTCGGCCGCACCCATCTCGGCATCAACACCTTCGAGAATTTCATCCAGACCGATGCCGCCATCAATCCGGGCAACTCGGGCGGCGCGCTGGTCGATGCCGCGGGCAATCTGGTCGGGGTCAACAGCGCAATCTATTCGCGCACCGGCGGCTCGCAGGGCATCGGCTTTGCCATTCCGGTCAGCATCGCGCGCCAGGTGATGGAACAGATCGTCAAGTCCGGCAGCGTGACGCGCGGCTGGGTCGGCGTCGAAGTGCAGGACCTGACCCCCGATCTGGCGGAGTCCTTCAGCCTGAAAAACGCTGAAGGCGCACTGATCGCCGGTGTGCTGAAAGGCGGCCCGGCCGACGCCGGCGGCGTTCGCCCGGGCGACATCCTGCTCGCGGTGAACGGCAATGCGGTGACCGACTCGGCTTCGCTGCTCAACCTGATTGCCGCGCTGAAGCCGGGCAAGGAAGCGCAACTGACGGTGGCACGCAAGCAGCAATCGCTCAAACTGAAAGTCCAGGTGGGCCGGCGTCCCATGCAGCGCACGCTGGAACCGGCGCAGGAACCCGAACTCAATTAGCCGGCAGCGCGTGCGTCAACAACCGCACGCGCGTGGGATAGGCAAAGGCATCCGCCTCCATCGCGGGCACCCGCCAGCCGGCGGCGCGCCGCGCCAACTGGCGTAACGCAGGATCGCGCAAACGCAGGCTCGCCAGGATGAGCACGTCGGACGGCGAATACAGTGCGCCGTCGGCCAGCGCGGGCTCGGGTTGCAGCGTGGCCAGCAAGGGCTGCGCTTCGCGTTTCCAGCCCCGTTTGCTCCAGAACACTTGCCATGCGACGTGGGCAAGCTGCCGCGCTTGGGCGCGCGACTGTCCATTGCCGGTGGCCTCGGCGTGGTCGAGCAGGCCCTGGACGACATAGGCATAATCCTCCAGCTCGGCGTGCGGCAGAATCTGCCCGCGCGCCATCGCCTTCGCCAGGCGCCCGTTCCGCATCAGCCGCGTCAGCAGAAAGTGCTGCACGCGGTCGGCCTGCTGGCGCCAGGCCGGATCGAGCGCGATGGCCTGGCTGAACGCCGACAATGCCAGGCCATTCAGGCCGGCGTTCAGCTTGTCGTCCCTGGGCAGGCTGCGGGCGCGGCGCAGCGGGTACAACACACGCGCAGCCTCGGCCAGCAGCCGGCGCTCGTCCGCCGTCGGCGTGCGGTATTCCGCGGGCAGATAACCCGCGTCGAAACTGCGTGGCGCATCGAGCTGCCACACCCGCCGCGCCGCGGCGTAGACCGCGGGCGACAGGTACCGCTTCAGTTCGTCGGGCTCCCACAGATAGGTCGCGCCTTCGCGGCCCGCCGCATCCACCGCCGAGGTGCTGCTGACTAAGCCGCCGCTCGCATCCGCCAGTTCGTCCCGCATGAAATCGAGCGTGCTGCGGGCGATCTCGCGGTAACGCGGCTGCTGCAGCACGCTCGCGGCGCGCAGGTAGAGCATGGCCAGGTGCGCGTTGTCGTGGAGCATCTTCTCGAAATGCGGCGTGTCCCAGCCGGGATCGGTGGTGTAGCGGAAGAATCCGCCGCCGACATGATCGCGCAGCGCGCGCGCCGCCATCTGGTCGAAGGTCAGGCGCAGAAACTCGGCCAATTTGTCATCCGGCTGCTGCGCCTGCCGCTCCAGCAAGGCATGCAGTTGCGGCGCCATGGGGAATTTGCCGACCTGGCCGAAACCGCCGTGCAGGGTATCGGCTTCCTGCCACGCGCCGGCGATGACCTGCTGCCAGACGCGCGCGCTGCGTGCGGCATTCAGCGGCACCTCCGTGGGCGGCAGCGCGGGTGGAGGCGCCGCCTGCCTCGCCAGACGGCGGATGCCGGCGGGATCTGCCGCCCAGCGTTCCGAAAGATGCGTCAGCAAAGTGCGCAAATCCTCTGGCGGCGCATACAGCACGACGAACGCCGGATAGCCCTCGGGCGTGACGAAGGCATTCAGCGGCCAGCCGGCGACGCCGTTGAGACGTGCGGAAAAACGCTGCAAGGCATCGTCCAGCCCGCTGTTGAGTTCGCGGTCGACCTTGACCGGAATGAAGTCGCGGTTGAGCAGCGTCGCGATTTGCGGATTTGTGTAGCTCTCGCGCTGCATGACGTGGCACCAGTGGCAGGCGAAGTAGCCCACCGACACGAACAGCAGCTTGTTCTCGCGCCGGGCTCGCGCGACGGTGTCGGCATTCCATTCCTGCCACGCCACCGGGTCGTGGCCGTGCATCGCCAGGTAGGGCGACGGATGATCGGCGAGCTGATTGACCAGCGCGGCCGCCCACACCGCCGCGGGCAGCAGCAGGATCAGCAGCAGGGCGGCAAAGCGTCGTCGCGCGTCAAACCCGGACATAGGTCCAGCCTTGCTGGAGCCGGGTGACAATTTCGCCGACGGCGGTCGGCGCGGTCCGGGTGGCGGGCAGCAACTCGACCTTCTGGCCTTCGCTCCTGAAACGGGCGATGGACTGGCTGCACGCCACCCATTGCAGGTTGGCGTGGCGCCGTGTCATGCGCGCCATGCGCTCGGCATACGGGCTGTAGCCTGCGCGCAGCAGATTGATGCCGCGGCTGTTGGCGATCACCTCGAGTTGCATCGCCCGTCCCTGCCGGTCCGCCTCGTCCAGCAGGCGCTCGGCCTGATCGAGCACTGCCTGCATCTTGTCGGGCGCCGCACTGTCGAGATGCAGCATGACCCGGTTCGGGTCGGCCTCGCGCGCCAGGCTGACCATCCGATAGCCGCTGGAGACGACCGCGGGCAATGCCGCCATGAATTGCGGCTCCAGGCCGCGCAAGGCCCAGCCGCCACTCAAGCCTGCCAGCAGGATGAGACCACCGAAGGCGCAGCGCTGCATGAACTTCCGGCGCGGCGCGGCGCGTGATTTACGGCCGGCGGCGGCAGGCGGTTCGGCGTAGGCCAGCCGCACCATGCTTTGCAGACCGCGCAGCGCGCAGACGCGCTGTGCCAGCTCCTTGTCTTCGCTCATCCGGGCAATGAGCGTTTCGCTCTCGGCGACGTCGAGTTCGCCGTCGATAAAGGCATGCAGGGTCTCATCCGACACGACGGGTTTCATTTCACTCTCCTCAGCAGCGGCTGCGCCGCAGGCTGCTGCATCGCGGTATCCAGGAAATTTTTCAGGCTTGCGCGCGCACGCGACAGCCTGCTCATCACGGTGCCGACCGGAATGTCCAGGATCGCAGCCACGTCGGCATAGCCGAATTCCTCCAGGTCGACCAGCGTCAGCACCTGGCGCTGCCCCAGCGGCAGGCGTGCCACCGCAGAACGCACGCAGGCGATGACCTGTTCGCGGTTGCAATTGGCCTCGGGGGTGTCGGCAGCGGATTCGAGTTCGTCCTGCCAGTCCTCGATATCGTCGAAGTCGCGCCGGCGGCGCAGGTGATCGAGCCAGCAATGATTCATGATCGACACCATCCAGGCCTTCAGCGCCGCCTCGTCGCGCAACTGGGCACGCCGCACCCAGGCTTTGGACAGGGTTTCCTGCACCAGGTCGTCGGCCAGCGCCGCATCGTGGCACCAGGCATAGGCGATCCGGTAGAGCGCCGGGCGCTGGGCTTCGATGCCGGGACGGAACGGGCCAAACAGAAGGCGGCTGATCATGCTCATGGAGGGGTGACGCGGACAGTGGTCCATTTATTCCATAAAAAATCACCGGCAGGAATGGAATAAGCGTTCCAGACGATGCGTCTTATAGACAGGCTTCACATCAATCAAGCCCGTTTATTTAGATATCAAAATCAGGAGATTCCATGACTCGCACGCTCACCCCATTGCTTTGCGCCCTGCTGCTGGCGACCGCTTCCCTGGCCCAGGCTGCCCCGCCGGCCCGGACCGAGGCCGCGGCCCCGGCTGCCGCAGCCGAAGAAAAAGTGGTGTACCACATCAACGACAGCGAGAACGCCATGGTCGCGTTGCGGAACGTGCAGAACCATCTCGACGCCAGCAAGGGGGTTCACATCGTTGTCGTGACCCACGGCAAGGGCATCGACTTCATGCTCGCCGGCGCCCAGGACAAGAACGGCAATCCCTATGAGCCGGTCGTCCAGGATCTGAAAGAAAAAGGCGTCGATTTCCGCGTCTGCAACAACACCCTGAAGAGCCGCAAGCTGACTGCCAGCGCGGTCATCCCGGAAGCCACCATCGTGCCGTCCGGCGTGGCTGAAATCGCGCGGCTTCAGGCCAGGGAAGGTTACGTCTACCTCAAGCCCTAATAATGGGCGCCAATCCACTCCGCGCTGAAGCGCGTGGGGGAATCGTGCCCTGAACCACACGTGGTTTGACCTGATTGAGTTGCGGCTGCCGGCCGCAACTCGTTGCCGGCCTGGATGCCGGAAAAACTAGTCGCACACTCTGGGAGGAGTATCCGTGAAAATCAAAACCATTGCCGCCATGCTGGCGGCCTGTCTGCCCTTGACCGCCCACGCCGCCAACTGGGTCGACG
>DASVPF010000411.1:0-2713 GCA_036382965.1 Thiobacillus sp. | reverse complement strand
ACCTTGACTGACGGGGATGGCAACGACCAGGTCATGGGCGGCTTTGGCAACGATGTGATTAATGCTGGCTATGGCGATGACTATCTTTTTGGTGCTTATTCCTACGATGCAGGATGGGCCTGGGGCGCCGCCGGCGGAGGTCGGCGCGATTGGACGGCGGCAGCGGAACGGCGTCGGCAACGGCACGCCGGAACACCGCCGGGTCGTCGTCCGCTGCGGCAGGGGGCGCCGCGCTGCGGGCTGCGGCAGCCTCGGCCAGGACGGTGCGGCGAAAGCGGGTGAGCGCCTCAAGTGAGGCGGGCGCCAGCGCCGTGCCGCGACCGCGCTTCATGGTCGTATTGTCCCGTCACGCCTTGCCGAGCGCGTCCAGGTAGCGCTCGGCGTCGAGCGCGGCCATGCAGCCGGTGCCGGCGCTGGTGACGGCCTGGCGGTAGATGTGGTCCTGCACGTCGCCGGCGGCGAACACGCCTTCGATGTTGGTGGCGGTGGCGTTGCCCTTGTTGCCGCCCTTCGTCACGATGTAGCCACCTTCGAGTTCGAGCTGACCTTCGAAGAGGCTGGTGTTGGGCTTGTGGCCGATGGCGATGAAGATACCGGTCAGCGCGATGTCCTTGGTCGCGCCGTCCTTGGTGTGCTTGATGCGCATGCCGGTGACGCCGGTCTTGTCGCCCAGCACTTCGTCGAGCGTGCTGTCGAGCGCGAGGCTGATCTTGCCTTCCTTGACCTTCTCCATCAGGTGATCGACCAGGATCTTCTCGGACTTGAAGGTGTCGCGGCGGTGCACGAGTGTCACGTGGCGGGCGATGTTGGCGAGATAGAGCGCCTCTTCGACCGCGGTGTTGCCGCCGCCGATCACGGCGACGTCCTGGTTCTTGTAGAAGAAGCCGTCGCAGGTGGCGCAGCCCGATACGCCCTTGCCCATGAAGGCCTGCTCGGACGGCAGGCCGAGGTACATGGCCGAGGCGCCGGTGGCGACGATCAGCGCATCGCAGGTGTAGGTGCCAGAATCGCCGATCAGGATGAAGGGCTTCTCGGTCAGCCTGGCGGTGTGGATCTGGTCGAAAATGATTTCGGTCTTGAAGCGCTCGGCGTGACGCTGGAAGCGGTCCATCAGCTCGGGGCCCTGCACGCCGTCGACGTCGGCCGGCCAGTTGTCGACGTCGGTGGTGGTCATCAGCTGGCCGCCCTGCTGCATGCCGGTGATCACGACCGGCGAGAGGTTGGCGCGCGCGGCATACACGGCGGCGGAATAACCGGCGGGGCCGGAGCCGAGGATGATGAGTTTGTGGTGTGCAGTGCTCATGGTGTGCGTTCAGGTGGGGGGGAGAAGTAAGCGCCGTATTCTAACCAATCTTGGCGGCAGCATTTCCATGCTGCCTGCCCGGTATAATCCGGATCACTTCAGCTCGTTAAGTCCCCATGGCGCGCCCCGCTCCCCGTTCGTCGAACCCCTTGCCGCCCCGTATGCAACGTCTGTTGCGCGAAGCCCGCGCACTGCTGGTGGGATTCGCCGCGCTGCTGCTGGTCACGATTCTGCTCACGCATCACGCGGCCGACCCGGGTTTCAGCACCACTGGTAACGCTAACGCGCTGCACAATATGGGCGGGCGCAGCGGTGCGTGGCTGTCGGATCTGTTGCTGATGCTGTTTGGCGTGTCGGCGTGGTGGTGGGTGATGCTTGCGGTCGGGTTATGTCATTCATACCTTCCGTCATCTCGACGAAACGCCGCTGGCGGGCGGGCGGCAACGCTGGGTCCGGCTGGGCGGATTTGGCTTATTGCTGCTGGCGAGCACCGGCATCGAATGGCTGCGCACCTGGCACTGGGCGGTGGCGCTGCCCGATGCGCACGGCGGCGTGCTGGGCGCCGGGGTGGGCAGTGCGGCGGGCGCGCTGCTGGGATTCACCGGCGGTACGCTGATCCTGCTGCTGCTGATGGCGGTGGGCTTCAGCCTGTTCAGCGGCGTGTCGTGGCTCAGCATGGCCGAGCGCACCGGCGAGTGGGTCGAGCGGGGGTACTGGAAAGCGATCGAGACCTGGCAGGCGTATCGCGACCGCAAGCTCGGCGAAGTGGCGCAGCAGAAGCGCGAAGCCAAGGTATCGGTGGTGAAGAAGAAGCTCGACGAGGCGCCGCCGATCCGCATCGAACCGGTGGTGAAGGAAGTGCCGCAGTCCGAGCGCGCCATCACCGAAAAACAGGCGCCGCTGTTCTCCGATCTGCCCGATTCGCCCTTGCCGCCGCTGCACCTGCTCGACCCGGCCGACGCGGCGGTGGAAACCGCGAGTGCCGAGGCGCTGGAATTCACTTCGCTGATGATCGAGCGCAAGCTTGCCGAGTTCGGCGTCGAGGTGAAAGTCGTCTCGGCCTCGCCCGGCCCGGTGATCACGCGCTACGAGATCGAGCCGGCGATGGGCGTGAAGGGCAGCCAGATCGTCAATCTGGCGAAGGACCTGGCGCGCACGCTGTCGGTCATCAGCATCCGCGTGGTCGAGGCGATCCCCGGCAAGCACACCATGGGGCTGGAGATTCCCAATCCCAAGCGGCAGATGGTGCGTTTGAGCGAGATTCTCGGCTCCAAGGCCTACCACGACAGCGCCAGCCCGCTGACCATCACGCTCGGCAAGGACATCGCCGGCAACCCGATGGTGGCGGACTTAGGAAAAATGCCGCATCTGCTGGTCGCGGGCACCACCGGCTCGGGCAAGTCGGTCGGC
>DASVPF010000410.1:0-3487 GCA_036382965.1 Thiobacillus sp. | reverse complement strand
CTCACTGAGCTTCAGCCGCACGGTGTCGGATTTGTGCTTGAGATGGCGTTCGCGCGTCTGCGCGTAGTCGGCACGGATCTCGGCGGCAAAGGCGTCGCGCATCTCCTTCGACAGCAACTGGGTGCACACGCCGACTGCGCGCGACGCGTCCTTCACGTACACCACCGGGTGTTCGTAGTTGGGCTCGATTTTCACCGCGGTGTGCGCCAGTGACGTGGTCGCGCCGCCGATCATAAGCGGGATGGTGAAGCCCTGGCGCTGCATTTCCTTGGCGACGTGCGCCATTTCCTCCAGCGAGGGCGTGATCAGGCCGGACAGGCCGATGATGTCGGCCTGGTGCTCGCGCGCAGCGTCGAGAATCTTCTGCGCCGGCACCATCACGCCGAGATCGACGATGTCGTAGCCGTTGCAGCCGAGCACCACGCCGACGATGTTTTTGCCGATGTCGTGAACGTCGCCCTTCACCGTGGCCATGACGATCTTGCCGGCGCTCTGCGCGTCGCCGACTTTTTTGTCGGCTTCGATGAAGGGCAGCAAATGCGCCACCGCCTGCTTCATCACGCGGGCGGATTTCACCACCTGCGGCAGAAACATCTTGCCGGCGCCGAAGAGATCGCCGACCACGTTCATGCCGGCCATCAATGGGCCCTCGATCACGTGCAGCGGGCGTTCGGCTTCGAGCCGCGCGGCTTCGGTGTCCTCGACGATGAACTCGGTAATGCCCTGCACCAGCGCGTGGGACAGCCGCTCGCTGACCGGCAGGCTGCGCCAGGCCAGATCGACGACTTTTTCCTTTGCACCGCCTTTCACGTTCTCAGCGAAGCTCACCAGCCGCTCGGTTGAATCGGCGCGGCGGTTCAGCAGCACGTCCTCGACGCGTTCGCACAATTCCGGATCGAGATTGGCGTACACGCCGAGCTGACCGGCGTTGACGATGCCCATGTCCATCCCGGCCTGGATCGCGTGATACAGGAACGCGGTGTGGATCGCCTCGCGCACCGCGTCGTTGCCGCGGAACGAGAAGCTGACGTTCGACACGCCGCCCGAGATATGCGCGTGCGGCAGGTTCTGGCGGATCCAGCGCGTGGCCTCGATGAAATCGACGGCGTAGTTGGCGTGCTCCTCGATGCCAGTGGCGACCGCGAAAATATTCGGGTCGAAGATGATGTCCTCGGCCGGGAAGCCAACGGTTTCGGTCAGCAACTTATACGCCCGGGCGCAGATATCGGTCTTGCGCGCGTAGGTGTCGGCTTGGCCGGTCTCGTCGAAGGCCATCACGATCACCGCCGCGCCGTAGCGCCGGCATAGCTTGGCGCGCTCGATGAATTCGGCCTCGCCTTCCTTCATGGAAATGGAATTGACGATGCCCTTGCCCTGGATGCACTTGAGGCCGGCCTCGATGACGCTCCACTTCGACGAGTCGAGCATGATCGGCACCCGCGCGATGTCGGGCTCCGAGGCGATCAGGAGCAGAAAGCGCACCATCGCCGCCTCGGCGTCGAGCATGCCCTCGTCCATGTTGATGTCGATCACCTGCGCGCCGTTTTCTACCTGCTGGCGCGCGACCGACAGTGCATCGTCGTAGCGGCCTTCGAGGATCATGCGGGCGAAGGCCTTGGAGCCGGTGACGTTGGTGCGCTCGCCGACGTTGACGAAGAGCGAGTCCTTGCCGACGTTGAACGGCTCCAGCCCGGACAGGCGCATCGCAGGTTCGAGCACCGGCGGCACGCGCGGCGCGACGCCCTCGACGGCTTTGGCGATGGCGGCAATGTGCGCCGGTGAAGTGCCGCAGCAGCCGCCGACGATGTTCAACAGTCCAGAGCGCGCCCATTCGCCGATGTGCACCGCCATCTCCGCACCATCCATGTCGTATTCGCCAAAGGCGTTCGGCAGGCCGGCGTTGGGGTGGGCGGAGATGTATACATCAGCCTTGCTCGACAGTTCTTCGACGTACTGGCGCAGCAGATCGGGACCGAGCGCGCAGTTGAGCCCAATGGATAAAGGCCGCGCGTGGCGCACCGAGTTCCAGAACGCTTCGCCGGTCTGGCCCGAGAGGGTGCGGCCGGAGGCGTCGGTAATGGTGCCGGAGATCATCACCGGCAGGCGCATGTTGTTCTTCTCGAAGTATTCCTCGATGGCGAACAGCGCCGCCTTGGCGTTCAGCGTGTCGAAAATCGTCTCGACCATCAGGATGTCGGCGCCGCCCTTCACCAGGCTGTCGATCGCTTCCAGATAGGCGACACGCAGCTGGTCGAAAGTGACGTTGCGGTAACCCGGGTCGTTGACGTCGGGCGAAATGGTCGCAGTGCGCGAGGTCGGGCCGAGCACACCGGCGACGAAGCGCGGTTTGGCGGGGTTGGCCGCGGTCGCCTCGTCGGCAGCCTCGCGCGCCAGCCGGGCGGCGGCGAAGTTGAGTTCCGCCACCAGATGCTCCATGTGGTAATCCGCCATGGAAATCGAGGTGGCGTTGAAGCTGTTGGTCTCGAGGATGTCCGCCCCGGCGGCGAGATATTTGGCGTGGATTTCCTTGATGATCTGCGGCTGCGTCAGGCACAGCAGGTCGTTGTTGCCCTTCAGGTCGTGCGCAAAGTCGGCGAAGCGTTCGCCGCGATAGTCCGCCTCGCCGAGTTTGTACGATTGGATCATCGTCCCCATCGCGCCGTCGAGGATCAGGATGCGCTGGGCGAGCAGGGAATGCAGCAGGTCGGTGCGGGACATGGCAGGGGGCGTATGAAAACGGCAGCTGGGCAATCGCGCATTATATCGGTTGGCGCGAGGCCCGCCGGCGGTGCTATGGTGCAGGTATCGAGTCTGCCCGGTGCCTGCCATGAAACACCTTGAACCTGCCGAAGCCCACGACTTCTTGCAGCAGCATCCCGAAGCGGTGTTCGTCGACTGCCGCTCGGAAATCGAATATCTGTTCGTCGGCCACCCGGCGGGCGCGATCCACATTGCCTGGCAGGACGGCCCGGATTGGGATGTAAACCCGGATTTCCTCGGCCACGTGCGCAAGGCGGCATCGGCCAACCGCCCGGTGGTGCTGATCTGCCGGTCGGGGCGGCGCTCGGCGGACGCCGGGCGCTATCTTGAAAAATACGGCTTCCCCGAGGTCTACAACGTGCTGCATGGGTTTGAGGGCGAGATGGACGAGACGCATCATCGCAGCACCAAAAACGGCTGGCGTCACGACGGCCTGCCGTGGGAACAGACTTGAGTTGATGCGCCGGGGATCAGCCCAGCGATACTCCCAGCCAGGCGCCTATGAACCAGGTGGCGAGCCCCGCCGCGCCGCCGATCAGCAGCATGCGCAAGCCGCTCCATACGGCGCGGCGGCCGGTGAACAGGCTCATGCTGGCGCCAACGGCAAACAAGCCCAGCGCCGTGAGACCGATCGAGGTGCTGAGCGCCGTGCCGTGGCCGAACAGGAAGGGCAGCAGCGGTAGCGCCGCGCCGGCGGTGAAGGCGGAAAACGACGAGATCGCCGCCA
>DASVPF010000409.1:0-2775 GCA_036382965.1 Thiobacillus sp. | reverse complement strand
CGGGTGAGGTCGAGCGTGATCGTTGGCTGAATAGGGAAGAAGCGGAGCGTTTAATCCGTTTCTGCCCAGAGCACTTGGCCGCGATTGTTCGCTTCGCTCTCGCTACCGGTTGCCGAGCGCGAGAAATAACCAGCTTGGAATGGGATCGGGTGGATTTGCAGCGCAAGACTGCCTGGATCAACCAAACCAAGAATGGAACGCCGCGAGGCGTGCCGCTGAATGCAGATTCGGTCTCCGTACTCAGGGGGCAGATTGGAAAGCACTCTCGCTACTGCTTTACCTATCAGGGCAGCCAGATACGCTGGGAATTGAGTAACAGCGCCTGGCATACCTCGCTGGAAAAAGCAGGAATCGAGGATTTGCGCTTTCACGATCTGCGCCATACCTGGGCTTCTTGGCACCGTCAGGCAGGTACAAGCTGTGACGAGCTCAAGGAACTTGGGGGATGGAAGTCCCGCAGCATGGTGGATCGTTATGCGAAGTATGCAACCGAGCATCTAGCGGCTGCGGCGTCTCGGATCGAGAACGGCCAGGGCGGGAATGTGGTGCAGTTCTCCACGTTTTCCCCACGCCAGGAAATGAAAAAGGCCTAACCTTGCGGCTAGGCCTTTGATAATACTGGTGGGTCGGGCGAGATTCGAACTCGCGACCAACGGATTAAAAGTCCGCTGCTCTACCGGCTGAGCTACCGACCCGTGGATTTGAGCAGAAGCCCTATCCGCGAAAGCGCGAGATTATAGCCGAAGCGGTTCGGCCGGGTAAAGTGCCGTGACGCTTTTTTGAAGAGAAATGCTCACGCCGCCCGGCCGGAAAGCGGGGCGGCGCGGCGCATCAGCCTTCGGCACGCATCATCATGACGTATTGCGCTTTCATGGTGGCCGCGCTGCCCAGCACGATGGCGACCAAGGTGAGGATGGAGCCCAGCGCCAGGGTAGACAAACCGGTGACGCCCTGGCCGATGGTGCAGCCCATCGCCAGCACGCCGCCAAATCCCATGAGGATCGCGCCGATCAGGTGGTTGACGAAGTCGCGCGCGGAGGCGAACCATTCGATGCGGAAGCTGCGCGACACCAGCGACCACAGCAGGGAGCCGGCCAGGACGCCAGCCAGTGCCATGATGCCGACGGTGAGCAGGGTGTGGTTGAAGCCGCTCGCCGCGTAGCCGAGGGATTGCCCCATGGGGTTGATGAAGGTGAAGGACTGCGCGGCGAGCGGGCCGGCAGCGGCCGGCCTGACCGCATCGGCCGGTGCATACATATCCCAGTCCTGCACGTAGGCTTGCAGCGAAAGCACGTCGCCGCCGGCGTTCATCCTGATGTTGCTCGTGACATACCAGGCGGCAAGCACCGCGAGCCCGACCACGAGGCCACCGAGGATGTTGTCGAAGCTGGCGCGGAAATCGGCCGACTTGAAGGCCCATGCCAGCAGCAGGACGCCGACGACGCCCCCCGCCAGCATCCGGCCGGTGGCGACGCGGCCGCCGAAGAGCATTGCGCCGAGGTCCTGATTGGTGGAGAACGCGACCGCGGCCGGGTGGGTCCACGGATAGAACAGGATGGAGTACAAGGTTTTGTCGCCGCCCGGGAGGGGGTTGACCATGAAATAGGCGATCAGGCCGATGACCAGCAACACCATGACCGACTTGAGGTTGCCGCCGCCGATGCGGACCAGGGTCTTGTTGCCGCAGCCGGAGGCGAGCGTCATGCCGATGCCGAACAGCAGGCCGCCGAGCACGTTTTCCAGCCAGGGCAAGGTGTTCTGGCGGTAGGGCGGGAAGGTGCCGGAGAGATTCACCAGGCCGGCCGCTTCCAGGCCCGTCACGCCCAGTACGCCGACCGCGATGGCCAGCATCCAGGCGCGCAGGCGTCCGGTGTCGCCCATGTTGACCCAGTCGGACACCGCGCCCATGGTGCAGAAATTGGTCTTGTTGACCACCGCGCCCAGGATCAGGGCGATCGCGAAGGTTGACCACAGTAGAAACGATTGGGCGCTGGCAAAGTGTTCATAGGTCATCGGTTTATTTCTCCTTGGGTATTGGAAAGCGGGCCCGGCCACGGGGGCCGATACAGGAAACAACTTGCCGTTCGTCCTGAGCCTGTCGAAGGACTTGTGTTTCCATAGGCAACCGAATCTTAATGCGTTTGCGCGGCAGCCAGACTGGACAATAAATACCAGTGGGGCGGCCAATCGGGGCATACGGGAAACAGACTCAGGACAATCGGGGATGGGAGGCGTAGCGCGTCGGATCGGGAAGACCCGCGGCGAGGAAGCCCTCGCGTCTGAGGCGGCAGGAATCGCAGCGTCCGCAGGCCAGGCCTTCGGTGGTGGCCTGGTAGCAGCTCACGGTCTGCGCGTAGTCGACGCCGAGTTCGGCGCCGCGCCGGACGATGTCGGCCTTCGACAGCGTTTGCAGCGGCGCATGGATGCGCAGGTGCGCGCCTTCGACGCCGGCTTTGGTCGCCAGGTTGGCCATGCGTTCGAAGGCTTCGATGAACTCGGGGCGGCAATCGGGATAGCCGGAATAGTCGACGGCGTTGACGCCGATGAAGATGTCGCGCGCGCCCAGCACTTCGGCCCAGGCGAGCGCCAGCGCGAGCATCACCGTGTTGCGCGCGGGCACATAGGTGACCGGAATGCCCGCGCTCGGGCTTTCGGGCACGGCGATGGACGCGTCGGTCAGCGCCGAGCCGCCGATCTCGCCGAGGCCGAGCCGGATCACCCGGTGCCCGACCGCGCCGAGGCTCTTCGCGACGCGCGCGGCGGCGCCGAGTTCGG
>DASVPF010000408.1:0-7215 GCA_036382965.1 Thiobacillus sp. | reverse complement strand
CTGCGGAAGGGTTCGCGCCTGGCCGAAATGAAAGGGGAGCCCAGCGTGGCCCAGCCCTGTTCGCTTCGCCGGGTCGACAAACGCCCGCCCGCCCCACGCGCCTTGTCGAATACGTCCACCTCCCAGCCTGCCGCGGCGAGCGTGCCGGCACAACTGGCGCCGGCGATCCCGGCCCCCACAATGCCGGCCCTGAGCCGGGTTTTCGACGTCGGGGCGTCTTGAGAACCACGGTCTGTCCCATGCGGCGGAAGCGAGATTCTCGACACAAACGATCCCATCCCGCCTAGCGGGATTTCAGCGCGTCGGCGGTCGTAATCCTTCAGGGCGTTCGGTTCTTCCATGTTTCGTGTCTCTGTCCTTGCCGGCTTCAACGGGCGTGTCGGGCAGGTGCCGCCGACCGTCATCCGATGATAGTCAATGTCGCGAACTCTATCAGTAAATTCTTAACCGCCAATACCGCAAACAGAAATCTTGTTAATCCGGCCCGACCAGATACTTCTGCATGGCCACGTGCGCGATGCCGGCCTCTTCGTATTCCTCGCCCACCGCGACGAAGCCGGCCTGCGCGTAGAACGCTGCCGCGTGCGTTTGCGCACTGAGCCTGAGCGTCGCGTGTCCGCGCAGCTTCGCCGTCCGCACGACCGCTGCCAGCAAGGCACGGCCGACGCCGCGACCGCGCCAGCCCGGCAGCACCGCCATACGGCCGATATGTCCATCGGGCAGCAGACGGGCGCAGCCGATGGGCGTGCCGTCGTCCGACGCGGCCAGCCAATGGATCGAAGCGGCATCGTGTTCGTCCCATTCCAGCGCCTCGGGCACGCCCTGTTCGTCGACGAAGACCGCACGCCGCACGGCGCCGAGGCGCGGCGCATCGCGGCTCCAATCGGTCTCGACGATCGCGAACGTCGCCACGACTCAGCCGACGTAAGCGAAGCGTCGCGCCGCGCGATGGCCGCGTCCTGCCTGCACGCCGCGCAGCGCCCACAGCCCGGCGACGAAATAGCTGCCGGTGATGAGCAGCGACTGGCGATGGTCGCCCTGCGTGATCCAGCTGGCGGCGCCGTAGGTGAGCGGGCCGACGATGGACGCGAGCTTGACCGCCAGCCCCCACAGGCCGAAAAACTCGGCCTGCTGCGCGGGCGGTGCCAGCAGGCCCACCATGGCGCGCCCCGCCGATTGCGACGCACCCATGCACAGCCCGGCCAGGTTGGCGGCGACCCAGAACATGCGCTCGTCGGGTGCGGCCCAGGCGATCAGCACCATGGCAATCCAGCCGGCGAGCGTCAGCGCAATCGTCCGCACATGGCCGATGTGGTCCTGCACGTGGCCGAACACAAAGGCACCAAGCGCCGCCGTGACGTTGACCACCAGCACCAGCAGGATGGTTTGCCGGGTGGTGAAGTGGAATGCCTGGTTGGCATAGATCGCCGCCAGCGTGATGACGGCCTGGATGCCTGCCTGATACAGCACGGTGCAGATCAGAAAGCGCCTGAGGTCGGGCAGGCGTTCGAGATGGCCCAGCGTGTGCCGCACCTGCACCCAGGCGTTGCGCGCGGTGAGTCCGGGCTGCGGCGTGGCGCGCTCGCGCAGCATCAGCAGCGTGGGCAGGCTCGCCAGGATAAAGATCGCCGCGGTGATGAGCATGGTCACCGGCACGAAAGCGGCCGCGCCCTGTCCGCGCGCCTGCGCCCAGCTGATATAGGCCAGGCTCGCGCCGAGCGACACCAGCCCGCCCACGTAGCCGAGCGACCAGCCCCAGCCCGATACCCGGCCGAGCGCGCGCGGACGCGCGAGTTCGGGCAGGAACGCGGCGATCAGGTTCTCGCCGGTGCCGAAAAAATAATTGGACAGCACCAGCGCCACGATAGCCAGCAGCAGCGCGCCCGGCACGGCAAAAACCAGCAGCGCGGTGAAACCGACGCAGCCCAGCGTGGTCAGCCACAGCAGCATTTTCTTGTTGGCATGGGCGTCGGCCCAGGCGCCGACCAGCGGCGCGGTCAGCACCACCAGCGCATAGGAAACCGACAGCGCGAGCGTCCACGCAAACGTCGCCCACGGCGCGTTGCCGGCAACGACGGCGACAAAGTACGCGCTGAACACGGCGGTAATGACGACCGTGGTGTAGCCCGAATTGGCGAAGTCGTACATCGCCCACGCCCATACTTCGCGGCGGCGCACGCCGGGTTGCAGCAGGCCTGTCCTGAGCCGAGTCAAAGGGCGCGCCATCAGACGGTTTCGTCCTCGGCCTGCTGCTGCATCGCCCACAGGTGGGCGTACATACCCTCTTTCGCCAGAAGCTCGGGATGACGCCCGCGCTCGACGATGCGCCCCGCCTCCATCACCAGGATATCGTCGGCTTCGACTACGGTGGAGAGGCGGTGCGCGATGATGAGGCTGGTGCGGCTGCGCGCGATTTCCAGCAGTTCGGCCTGGATCGCTTTTTCGGTCTTGGTGTCGAGCGCCGACGTGGCTTCGTCCAGAATCAGGATCGCCGGGTTCTTCAACAGCGTTCTGGCGATGGCGACGCGCTGTTTTTCGCCACCGGAAAGTTTCAACCCGCGCTCGCCCACCACGGTGTCCCAGCCCTGTGGCAGGCTTTCGATGAAGGCGAGGATGTGCGCGGCACGCGCGGCTTCGACCACCTCGCTGCGACTGGCCTCGGGGCGGCCGTAGGCGATGTTGTAGTAGATGCTGTCGTTGAACAGCACAGTGTCCTGCGGCACCACGCCGATGGCGGCGCGCAGGCTGTCCTGCGTGACGTGGCGGATGTCCTGGCCGTCGATGCGGATGCTGCCCGCGCCGACGTCGTAGAAGCGGAACAAGAGCCGCGCCAGCGTCGACTTGCCGGCGCCGCTGGCGCCCACCGCCGCCACCGTCTTGCCGGCGGGAATGGTGAAGCTGACGTCGTGCAGGATCGGGCGGTCGGGGTTGTAGGCAAAGCTCACGTGCTCGAACTTCACCTCGCCCGCGACGACGTCGAGTGCGCGCGCGTCGGGCTTGTCCTCGACCTCGCGCGGCCGCTTCAGCAGCTCGAACATGCGCTCGACGTCGGTGATCGACTCCTTGATCTGGCGGTACATCACGCCGAGGAAGCTGAGCGGCTGGAACATCTGCAGCAGGAAGGCATTGACCATCACCAGGTCGCCCAGCGTCAGCGTGCCCGCGACCACGCCGTTGGCGGCGCGCAGCACCATCAGCGTCACGCCGATCGCGATCACGGCGGCCTGCGCGGTGTTCAGCAGGCCGAGCGAGCGCTGCGATTTCAGCGCCATGTCTTCCCATTCGACGAGGCTGTTGTCGTAGCGCTCGGCCTCGTATTTTTCGTTGCCGAAGTATTTGACCGTCTCGTAGTTCAGCAGGCTGTCGATGGCGCGGCCATAGGCCTCGGAATCGAGCGTGTTGGCGCGGCGCACGAACTGGGTGCGCCATTCGGTGATGGTGATGGTGAAGCCGATGTAAGCCGCCAGGGTGATGAGCGTGATCAGCCCGAACACCCAGTCGAGCTTGACGAAGAGGATGCCCGCCACCATCAGGATTTCCAGCACCGTGGGGGTGATGCGGAACAGCAGATAGCCGACCAGGCTCGACAGCGCACGCGAACCGCGCTCGATGTCGCGGGTGATGCCGCCGGTCTGCCGTTCGAGATGGAAGCGCAGCGACAGCGCGTGCAGATGCCTGAACACCGCCATGCTGATGCGGCGCATCGCGCGCTGCGTGACCTTGGCGAATACCACGTCGCGCAGGTCGGCAAAGGTGGTGCTGGCGAAGCGCAACACGCCGTAGCCCAGAATGAATGCCAGCGGCAACACCAGTTCGGGGCGCGGCTGGTTGAGTGCGTCGATGAGTTCCTTCAGCACCAAGGGCACCGCCACCGAGGCCAGCTTGGCGCCGATCAGCAGCGCCAGCGACAGCAGCACGCGGCCGCGGAATTCCCACAAGTAAGGGAACAGGCGGCCGATGGAACGCAGGCTGGGTTCGCCGGGCGGCGGCGGCGCAGTGTGGGAATGAACGGCGGGATGCATCAAGTCGGCGAGGCCTTCAGGTCGGATAGAATAGCAGCTTTGTTTTTCCCGATTTTACGTCCATGCGGCGGATTTCGCCGCCGGACGGTCAAACAGCATGAAGCGCCACCCTTAAACATGAAGCTCTACGGCATCCCCAACTGCACCACCGTCAAGAAGGCGCGCGCCTGGCTCGCCGATCATGCGCACGACGTCGCTTTCCACGATTTCAAGAAGCAGGGCGTCGATGCGGCGTGGCTGCGGAAGGTCATCGAACAAACCGGCTGGCAGGCGCTGCTCAACACGCGCGGCACCACCTGGCGCAAGCTGTCGGACGCGGAACAAGCCGCCGCCGGCAACGCGGCCAACGCGATCGCGCTGATGCTGGCCCAGCCCAGCGTGATCAAGCGGCCGGTGCTGGAACGCGACGGAAGCTATTTCCTGGGCTTCGCCGAAGACCAGTATCAAACCCTGTTCGGAGCCTGACCCCGCATGGCCAATGAAACTTTCGAACTTGCGGTCGAACTGCTCAAACGCCGCTCGCTGACGCCCGACGACGCCGGCTGCCACGATCTCATCGCCGCGCGCCTGCAAGCGATCGGCTTCCACATCGAGCGCCATTGCCACAACGGCGTCGACAATCTGTGGGCGCGCCGGGGCACGACGTCGCCGGTCGTCTGCTTCGCCGGCCACACCGACGTCGTTCCCACCGGTCCGCTCGAGCAGTGGCTGTCCGATCCCTTCGAGCCGACGGTGCGCGACGGCCAGCTCTACGCGCGCGGCGCGGCCGACATGAAAACCTCGGACGCCGCCTTCGTCACCGCCACCGAGCGCTTCGTCGCCGCGCATCCCTGGCACGCCGGTTCGATCGCCTTTCTGCTCACCTCCGACGAGGAAGGCCCCGCCACCGACGGCACGGTGCGCGTGGTCGAAGCGCTGAAGGCGCGCAACGAGCGGCTCGACTACTGCATCGTCGGCGAACCCACCAGCGCCGCCGAATTCGGCGACACCATCAAGAACGGGCGGCGCGGCTCGCTGTCCGGCACGCTGCGCGTCAAGGGCGTGCAGGGCCACATCGCCTATCCGCACCTGGCCAAGAACCCGATCCACCTCGCCGCGCCGGCGATCGCCGAACTCGCCGACACCATGTGGGACGAAGGCAATGCCGGGTTCCCGCCGACCACCTGGCAGATCTCCAGCATCCACGCCGGCACCGGCGCCACCAACGTCATCCCTGGCGTGGTCGAAATCCAGTTCAATTTCCGCTTTTCCACCGCCAGCACCGCCGAAGGCCTGATGGACGCGGTGCACGAGATTCTCGACAGCCACGGCCTCGATTACGAGATCGACTGGAGCCTGTCGGGCAAGCCTTTCCTCACCCCGCGCGGCCCGCTGTGCGACCGGCTGAGCGAGGCGATCCGCGAAGTCACCGGCCTCACCCCCGAACTGTCGACCACCGGCGGCACCTCGGACGGCCGCTTCATCGCCGACGTCTGCCGCGAAGTGGTCGAGTTCGGCCCGCTCAACATGAGCATCCACAAACTGAACGAACACGTCGCGGTGGAAAACATCGAACAGCTGGCGGCGGTTTACCAGAAGACGCTGGAAAAACTCCTGGGCTGACATGAAACACTTCGAAGACACCGAATCCCTCATCACCGTGCGCGACTGGCTGCGCTTCGCGGTGTCGCGCTTCAACCAGGCGCAGCTGTTCTTCGGCCACGGCTCGGACAACGCCTACGACGAGGCGGCGTATCTGATCCTGCACACCCTGCATCTGCCGCTCGACCGGCTGGAACCCTTTCTCGACGCCAGCCTCACGCATGGCGAATCGGAACAGGTGCAGGCGGTGATCGAACGCCGGGTGCGCGAGCGCCTGCCCGCCGCCTATCTGACCCGCGAAGCCTGGCTCGGCGAACACCGTTTCTACGTCGACGAGCGCGTGATCGTGCCGCGTTCCTTCATCGCCGAGCTGCTGCACGAGCAACTGGCGCCGTGGGTCGACGACCCACAAGCCATCGGCAGCGCGCTCGACCTGTGCACCGGCTCGGGCTGCCTCGCCATCCTGGCGGCACTGGCCTTCCCGCATGCGGCAGTCGATGCGGCGGACCTGTCGAAGGATGCGCTGGAAGTCGCCGCGAAGAACGTCGGCGATTACGGCCTCGCGGAGCGGATCGAACTGGTCGAATCGGATCTGTTCGCGGCACTGGGTGAGCGCAGCTACGACCTCATCCTCAGCAACCCGCCCTATGTAAACGCCGAGTCGGTCGCCGCGCTGCCGCCGGAATACCAGGCGGAGCCGGCGCTGGCGCTGGGCTCGGGCGAGGACGGCCTGGACGCCACGCGGCAGATCCTCGCCCAGGCAAAAGACCACCTCAACCCCGGCGGCCTGCTGGTGGTGGAAATCGGTCACAACCGCGACGCGCTCGAAGCCGCTTATCCCACCCTGCCCTTTACCTGGCTCGACACCGAAAGCGGCGACCAGTTCGTGTTCATGCTGCGGCGCGAAGACCTTTAACGTCCATTGCCGCTCCTACAATGGGGTCACCGCGAGCTCGCGGGCAATGCGTCGAGCCAGCCGCTGCGCAGCAGCCTGCACCGCTTCCCCCGGTACCGCGCCCGGACTCGCCGAACCAATTTCGATCCCATACAGGTCCAGCCGCGGAGGCAAGCCACCCAACTCACGCGCCAGCAACAACGCATCGAGCACGCCAAAGCCGTGGCTCGACACCCCCTGCCGGTAATCTGACCAGTCCTGCTCATCGAGACGAAGAATCCGGCCGGGCTCGCCGCCGCCCTGCATGGCATCGACCAGCAGCACGTGGGCAGCGTCTTCCAGCAGGGGAATCAGGTTGACGCCGGGCCGGTCGAGCTTTTCGATGACGGTTGCGTCATTTTCATGCAGACCGCTGGCGAGCAAGGCATCGACCGTCAGCCAGCCGGCCTGATCGTCGCCCGACGGCGAGCCGATGCCGAAGATGCACACAGCAGGCCGTTGAAGAACTCCACGGGGCCGCGACGCGGCTTTCCGGGATGGGATGCGCGAAGCGTCGCGCAGCGAAGGGTCGTTCCCTTCGCAAGCGGCGCGACAAAGCAGACCGCCCGGAAAGCCACGTCCCTCCGGGTTTGCACGATAAAGGCCCGTCTGCAGCGTTGCGGGCCTCGGCATCGTGGAACGACCACGACCTTCGGCCCGCGCCTTGCATCCAGGCCT
>DASVPF010000407.1:0-2286 GCA_036382965.1 Thiobacillus sp. | reverse complement strand
AGCGTGGCTGGCCGCTCTGGTTCGTCGGCTATGCCTTCGTCCACACGCGCCGCCGGACGCGGACGGTCGGGTCGAGGTCGGTTACCGCGTCGAGCCGCCCTACCGGCGCCAGGGCGTGGCCAGCGAAGTCGTGCGCGGGCTGTTCGCCCTTGAAACGGGCTGCCGCTTCGGCCGCGCTGCCGAACATGAAGCTCGATGTGAGGAACATCGCCTCCGAGTGTTCGTTGAATTGGCTGCGCACGGTGCCGGCGCGCACCGCCAGCGTCTCGATGTCGTATTCGTCGTTGTTCATGTTCGCTTTCAAAATAAAAAACCCCGAACGGCAAGCGTATCGGGGTTTCCCAGACGACGACGCTTTAGCCGAATTTATCAAGCGCCCGCAAGCTGAGGTTCAAATCGGCGCAGGGACAATGTACGCCCGGCGCCGGCCAGGGTCAACCGTTATTCGTCGCCAGGTTGAGGTCGAGCTGCTGGGTCGACAGCGCCGAGGGCGGCGGGGTTTCGCCGTTGCGGATCGCCTCGACGTAGTTCAGATATTCCGGCGTGACGTCGCCCGTGATGTAGCGGCCGTCGAAGCACGAGGTATCGAAATCGGGGATCGCCGGATTGCCCGCCCGGACTGCCGCAACCATGGCATCGATATCCTGGTAGATCAGCGCATCGCAGCCGATCTCGCGCGCGATCTCCTCGTCGCTGCGGCCATTGGCGATCAGTTCGTTGCGCGTCGGCATGTCGATGCCGTACACGTTGGAGTAGCGCACCGGCGGCGAGGCGGAGGCAAAGTACACCTGGGTGGCGCCCGCATCGCGTGCCATCTGCACGATCTCGCGGCTGGTGGTGCCGCGCACGATCGAGTCGTCGACCAGCAGCACGTTGCGGCCCTTGAACTCCTCGGCGATGGCATTGAGCTTCTGTCGCACCGATTTCTTGCGCAGCGCCTGCCCCGGCATGATGAAGGTGCGGCCGATGTAGCGGTTCTTGATGAAGCCCTCGCGATACGGGACGTTGAGGTGGTTTGCCAGCTGCAGCGCCGAGGGCCGGCTGGTGTCGGGAATCGGGATCACCACGTCGATCTTCAGGTGCGAAAATTAGCGCTGGATTTTCTCGGCCAGCGACACGCCCATCGCCAAGCGCGTGCTGTAGACCGAGACGCCGTCCATCACCGAGTCGGGACGCGCCAAATAAACGTATTCGAAGATGCAGGGATTGAGCGCGGCCTTGTCGCTGCACTGACGGCTGTGCAGCTTGCGCTGATAGTCGATGAACACCGCTTCGCCCGGCGCCACGTCGCGCAGCAGACGGAAGCCCAGCGTATCGATCGCCACACTTTCCGAGGCGACGATGTACTCGTGCGGCGTCGCCTGTTCGTTGACGCCGATCACCAGCGGCCGGATGCCGTGCGGATCGCGGAAGGCCAGCAGGCCATGGCCGGCGATGAAGGCCGTCACCGCATAGGCGCCCTTGCAGCGCGCATGCACGCCGGCGACGGCGCCGAAAATCGTGTCCAGGTTGAGCTGCCGCCCCGCGGCGCGCACCTGCAGTTCATGCGCCAGCACGTTCAGCAGCACTTCGGAATCCGAATTGGTGTTGACGTGGCGCAGATCGGTGCGGAACAGCGATTCCTTCAGTTCGTCGGTATTGGTGAGGTTGCCGTTGTGCCCCAGCACGATGCCATACGGCGAATTCACGTAGAACGGCTGCGATTCGGCCGACGACGACGCGCTGCCGGCGGTGGGGTAACGCACGTGCGCCACGCCCATGTCGCCCAGCAGATTGCGCATGTCGCGGGTGCGGAACACGTCGCGCGCCAGCCCCTGCCCCTTGTGCATGTGGAAACGGCTTTCCTCCGCCGTCACGATGCCTGCCGCGTCCTGGCCGCGATGCTGCAGCACCATCAGTCCGTCATACAGAAGCTGATTGGCCGCCGAATTGGAAACAACTCCGATTACCCCGCACATGCTGTGCACCCATCCATAAATTATTCGAAACGAATGTACTTCGCCACGTCCGCCGGCACCAGAGGCAAGGCGTGCTGCGCCATGGTCTGCAGGCTGCCCGAGAGCCTGGCCTGCTTCCAGAAATCGGTACGCGGCAGCGAGGTCAGTCCGGCGGCCAGTGTCAGCCCGACCAGGATCACCAGGCCTTTGGCCAGCCCCAGCACCCCGCCCCGACTCGGTGATGGATGGCGTCTCGGTCTACAGCACGCGGCTCGCCATGGGCGTGTCGCTGGCCGAAAAGATCAAGCGCGAGTTCGCCCACCTCAAGATCGACGTGGTGATCCCGATT
>DASVPF010000406.1:0-4019 GCA_036382965.1 Thiobacillus sp. | reverse complement strand
CGCAGCAGACGCGCTTTCTCGCAGCAACCCGAAGGGACGGGCCGATTCGGGCGCATCCCTTTGTCGCAAGCCGCTTGCAGTGAACGACACTGCGGCGCGCCTCGCTTCGCGGCCTGCATCCCGAATCGGCCTCGTCGCGGGCGTGAAATTAGTGTTAACACGCCCTACTCGGTTCCGTAGGTCTGCATGCGGCTATACAGCGTGGTGCGGTTGATGCCCAGCAGCTTGGCCGCCTGCGACAGATTGCCGTGCGTCATGTTGAGCGCGGCCTCGACATAGGACTTTTCCCATTGACGCAGGGTGACGTCCAGATTGAAGTTGGCCAGCGTCTGCAATTGCTTGCGCGCCAGTTCGATCAGCGCCTTGCCGTCGCTGGCGAGCGGGATTTCCTGCGGATACGCCTGATCGGTATCGAGTTCGTCTTCCAGTTGTTGGGCGTTGACCGCCATGCCGGGGTATTTGGTCGTCAGGCGGATGGCGATATTGCGCAGTTCGCGCACGTTGCCGGGGAAGTGGTAGTCCTCCCACATCTGCTGCGCGCGCGGGTCGAGCTGGAAAGGCTGGCTCTTGGCCTCGCGGGCGTAAAAGTCGCGGAAGTGGTTGAGCAGCGTGAGCTTGTCCTGGCCCATTTCGCGCAGCGGCGGCACGGCGATGGAGAATACCGACAGCCGGTGGTAGAGGTCGGCGCGGAAATGTCCGGCCTTGATTTCGGCGCGCAGATCGCGGTTGGTGGCGGTGACCACGCGGGCGTTGGAGAAGCGCGGCTGGGTTTCGCCGACGCGCTGGTATTCGCCGTTTTCCAGCACACGCAAGAGCTTGGCCTGGAGCTCCAGCGGCAATTCGCCGATTTCGTCGAGGAACAGCGTGCCGTTTTCGGCTTCTTCGAAATAGCCGGCGCGCGCGCTGGTTGCACCGGTGAAGGCGCCCTTGGCGTAGCCAAACAGCGTGGGCTCGACCAGGGTCGGCGAAATCGCCGCGCAGTTGAGCGCCAGATAGGGCTTGACCGAGCGCGGCGACAGCTGATGCAGGCTGGAGGCGACGCGTTCCTTGCCGCTGCCGGATTCGCCCTCGATCAATACCGGGAACGGCGCCGCAGCGTATTGCTTGATCTGCTGGCGCAGCTTGTCCATTGCGGGGCTGTCGCCGACGATGCCGGAATCCTTGACGGGGGCCGGCGCCTTGTCGGCGCTGCGCTCGGCGTCCTGCACCAGCAATGCGTTGAACAGCAAAGACTTCAGCCGCTCGGGCTCGCACGGCTTGGCGACGAAATCGATCGCGCCGAGCGCGCGCGCGTGACGTGCGTTGGCTTCGTCGCTCTGGCCGGACAGCACCAGGATCTTGATGCTGGGCGAGATGCCCAGGAGGTCGGCGATCAGGGCAAAGCCTTCGTCGGGCTTGTGCGGATGCGGGGGCAAGCCCAGGTCCACCAGGGCCAGTTGCGGCGGCTCGTCCAGCTGCATCATCAGACTTTTCACCTGCGCACGCGATTCGGCGGCCGAGACGTCGAAGTCCTTGCTCAGGACGTAGGTGAGCGTATCGGAAATCAGCGGATCGTCATCGACGATCAGCAAGCTAGGCTTGTTGGTTTGGACCACATTTCCTCCAGGTCGAGTGGTGCCGACGCGCGCCAGCATCTGCGGCCAATTTATTGCGCGCGTGTCGGATTTTCGACGATTGTGCCAGAGACCCGATGAAAGTTAAACCGGGAGAGCAGCCGGGCGGAGGGATGCACCACCGACGGGAGTCGTTTGCGGCCGGGGCATCTGCCCCGGCGTCAGCGGCTCACGGAGTCGATGCTGACGCGCATCCAGCCTTCGCTGCGCTCGATCGGATTGCCCAGCGCGATGAGCTGGGGTTGCGGCAGGCCGTACACCTCGAAGACCTTGCCGGGCGTGAAATGAATCGGATCGATGATGATGCTGGCGGGGTCGTTGCTCAGCCACAGGCTGGCGTGCGGCAAGCCGGCGCCGCTGTTGTCGAATCCGTCTACCGTGTATCCCCCTGGGGACATGTCGTGCAACATGGCCAGGGCAGGCGTTTCCGCCAGGGTTTCGATCCCGACCGAACTGCTGTCGTCGCCCAGGCGCGAGAGGCGGCGCACGATCCCCAACTGCCATTCGGTGGCGTCGTGCGACCGGATGCTGACCAGGGCGCCCACGCGCAGCCAGTCCTTGTCGCGGGATTCGACGATGGCGCCGTATCCGCATTCGCTTTCGTCGTGCATGATCCAGCGTTCGACGCCGGGGGCGGCCGGGCTGGCCGGCATTTTCAGATGTGACGCGCGTTCCCGTGTGCGATCGGTGACAAAACCGTATACCTGCACATCGTCGGTCTCGTGGTAATCGAGCCCCGTCCCGTAAGGCGACACCCTGGCGGGCATGTTGGCTGCCCTGATCTGGCTGACGATGGCGGAGAAGCCGTGCGTCACGTCGACCAGCCGCTTGATCACCTCGCGCGGCGCGCGACGCTGTTCGCGGACGTCCAACGGCGCCCACTGGTGCTGCAGGTGTTCCAGCAGTTCCAGGCTTTCGGTCGTGCGGGCGTTTTCCGTCAGCCCCAGTTCTATCGGGGCTTGACCCTCCTTTAGGGCGATTTGCAGATCCTGCAGCCTGACCAGCAGCTCGGTCGTATCCCAGAAGCGCATCGGCTTGTCCGTATCGGGCTTGCGCATCCGGCGAGGGCCGTGATCGGCCGACAGGTCGACCGCGAAATTGTGGAGATCGGGATCGAGCTGGGTTTCCAGTTTGAGCATGCCGTGCCAGTTGCACAGCCAGCGGTCGAGCAGGTCGAACTGCTTGGGGTAGAGCGTGCCGGAATTGGCCAGGCTCATCATCAGGATGTGCAGATAGGCAGTTTCGCAGCTGCAGTCGGCCGAATCGTCGGCATAGGCCCGTTGCGACAGGCGCTGGAACCGCCCGCTTTCCGCGATGCGGTAAAGATTGTGCAGACGCAGCCAGAGCTTGTCGCCCGCAGGCCGATAGCGGATGGCATACCATTTCAGCAACTGGCCAAAGGTACGGATGGCGCGCAGGGTAATCAGCGGAATCGCGCCATCGTGCTGCACTTTGCCATTGTCGTGGGCCAAGTGCAGCACAAAGGTGTGGTAGCCGCGCGCAACCTCCCAGTAGAGGGCATACACGGTATGCCAGAGCTGGCTTTCCACCTGACGCGACATGCGCGGATTGCGCAGGTATTGGCGCACCAGCGTGTCCTGCAGGTCGCGCGATTTTTCGTCCAGCAGCATGAAAATGGCCAGGCGATCTTTCGTGTATTGCGTGGAGTTTTCGTTGAAGCGTTTGAGTGCGCTGAGAATGGCGTCCTGGCATTTGAATGCATCGCCGATGGGCAGGCTATCGAGCCAGCGCGACGTTGCCTTGACGTTGGCCAGCGGATCGTCGGTCCGTTTGCCAAAAGGCGTCAGCTGAGCGAGGCGCGATGCGAATTTGTCTGCCAGTGAGGTCATGGTGTGCAAGCCATCCGAAGGAGGCGAAGTGTGCTCTTTAACAACTTAACAGGTGATCCTCAGCAAATTCTATACCTGCCATCAGGCAAGTCTGTCCTGTACCCAGGCTTGAACGGAGGTCAGCGCGGCCGGCAACCGATCCGGCTCGTTGCCGCCGGCCATGGCCATGTCCGGTTTACCGCCGCCCTTGCCGCCGACCTGGGTGGCGACGAAATTGACCAGTTCTCCCGCCTTGATCCTGCCGGTCACGTCGGCGGTCACTGCGGCGATCAGGCTGACTTTGCCGTCCGCGACCGTGCCCAGCACCAGCGCGCACGACTTCAGTTTGTCGCGCAGCTTGTCGGCGGTTTCGCGCAGTCCCTTGGCATCGATGCCATCGAGCTGCGCCGCCAGTACGCGCACGCCTTTGATGTCGGCGGCCTGTTGCACGAGTTCGTCGCCGGCGCTGGCGGCCAGTTTGGATTTTAGACGGTCGAGTTCCTTTTCCAGCGTGCGGACGTTGTCGAGCATCTGGGCGAGTTTGGCGCCCAGTTCGGACGGCTGCGCCTTCAGCGCG
>DASVPF010000405.1:0-9947 GCA_036382965.1 Thiobacillus sp. | reverse complement strand
GCAAACATCCGCTTCCAGGACCCGAAGCTTCCGGTCGAGGTGTCGCTCGAAGCGTTCAACCCGATGATCCCGCTGGAGACGGATGACTCGAGCCTTCCGGCCGCCGTGCTCACGTACCGGCTCACGTCCCGGGCGAAGTCGAATCTCGATGCGTCGCTTGCGTTCTCCATTCTTTTGTTTGGGAAGATCCCGATTTCCGGCTCGGCCAAGCGAAGGCGCGCGTTTCTGTCGACGTTCTGGGCGATGAGCCGTCCGGCGTCCGGCGGTTCCTCAAGCTGCCGGAGGAATGGCTTCGGGAGTTTCAGCGCCCGCGCCTCGCGGCTATTGCGCTTCCGGGCGTGCTGGGCGCCGCAGCCTTGCTGCTTCTGATCGCATTCGTCAGGCGTCTGAGCTCGCGGGGGACCGAAGAGGACAGCGCGCATCGCTACCACTGGCGCGTTTACCTCGCTGCCGGGGCCGCCGCTGCCGGATTTGCGTTTCTTTCCGCCATCAATCGTATTCCCGGCCTGCTGGCGGGGTACGACACGGCGCGTCCGCTTCAGAGCCATCTCGCGGAGGCGATCCTCAGCCGGACGATGCAGGTAGCGCAGCGCGGGGGCGTGTTTCAAGGCGGCGATCACGGTGTCGGCGTTGTCGGTGTAGCAGAACAGGGTTTCGCCGACGGTCTCGAAACGCTGGCAGACCTGGCTGGCGTGCGCGCGTGTCCAGTCCTCCAGGCCTTCGCCGTAGACTTCGACGACGACGGGTTCGATGTGCGATTCGATCAGCGTACGCGGCGCACCCTCGGCGACGACGCGGCCATGGTCGAGGATCGCCAGCCGGTCGGTGAGGCGCTCGGCTTCGTCCATGAAATGCGTGGTCAGCACGATGGTCTTGCCGTCCGCGATCAGCCGCCGTAGGCCCTGCCAGATGAGGTGGCGCGCCTGCGGGTCGAGGCCGGTGGTGGGCTCGTCGAGAAACAGGATGTCGGGATCGTGCACCAGCGCGCGCGCCAGCGTGAGCCGCCGCTTCATGCCGCCCGACAGCTGGGCGATCTTCGCGTCGGCCTTGCTGGCAAGCCCGGCAAATTCCAGCAGGTCGGGCACGCGGGCGGCGATGGCATGCTTGTCCATGCCGAAATAGCGGCCGTAGACGAACAGGTTTTCGCGCACGGAAAAATCCGGGTCGAGGTTGTCCATCTGCGGCACCACGCCGATTCTCATGCGCGCCTCGCGCGCATGCTGCGGCACGGCGATGCCGGCGAGCTCGATGCTGCCGCCATCGGGTTCGATCAGCCCCAGCAGCAAGCGCAAGGTGGTGGTCTTGCCGGCGCCGTTGGGGCCCAGGAGACCGAAGCATTCGCCGCGCCGGACGTCGAGATTGAGCCCGCGCACCACCTCGGTGTCGCCATACTTTTTCGTCAGGCCGCGCGCATTCAGCACGGACACGCCTCCAGAAACGCCTGCTTCAGCTCCTTCAGCTTGCCGTGAAAGAAGTGCCCGGCCTCGGGAATGATTTTCGTGGCGAGTCCCTGTTGCCCGGCCCACAGGTGGATCGCGGCGGGCGGAATCAGTTCGTCGGCGTCGCCGAAGATCACCACGCTGTCGGCCGGTACCGGGTCGAATTCGTAGAGGGTGACCGCCGGCGCGACCAGGATCAGGCGCTGCGCGTCGAGTTCCCGGCGCAGCCGGTGCTGCACGAAGGCGCCGAAGGAAAAGCCGGCCAGCGCCCACGGCAGACCGGGATAGCTGGCCTCGACGAAGCGGGCGACCGCCAGCAGATCGTCGGTTTCGCCGACGCCGGCATCGAAGCTGCCGTCGCTCATGCCGACGCCGCGAAAATTGGGGCGCACGCTGACCCAGCCCGCTTCATTGGCGGCGCGGGCGAGCGTCGTCACCACCTTGTTGTCGAGGCTGCCGCCGTGCAGCGGGTGCGGGTGCGCCACCAGCAAGAGGCCGCGGCGCTCGGTCTCGGGGTCGTCGATCACGGTTTCCAGCCTGCCTGCGGGCACCGGGATGCGCAGCTTGTAACGTTTCATTTGGCCGCCTCGCCCGGCCGTTTCACTTCAGCCGCAAGCGCTCGACGATACGCCCCGTTTTGAGGTGAGCGTCGAAGATTTCGTCGATGTCGGCCTCGTCCACATAGGTGTACCAGACGCCTTCCGGGTACACCACCAAGAGCGGACCTTCGTCGCAGCGGTCGAGGCAGCCGGCGCTGTTGATGCGGCATTTGCCGGGGCCGTTCAGGTTGGCGCGCTTGACCTTCTGCTTCAGGTAGTCGCGCATGTGCTGGCCGCCCGAGGCGCCGCAGCACTTGGCGCCATCTTCGCGCTGGTTGGTGCAGAAAAAGACATGGTGGGTGTAGTACGGGTCAGTCATTCGAAAAGTCCGAGTATTTGAGGGCGTTGCCATGCGCCTTGTCGACAGGATATTTGCGCGCATTGATCGCCAGTTTGTCGGCAGCGGCGTCGAGCAGATCGATGTCCAGCAGGTCGGCCAGCCGGGTCAGGTAGATCAGCACATCGGCGATTTCCTGGCGCACCGCTTCGTGCTGTTCGGCACTCAGCCGCTGACTTTGTTCCGCCGTCAGCCACTGGAAGGGCTCGAGCAGTTCGGAGGCTTCCACGCTCAAGGCCATTACCAGGTTCTTCGGGGTGTGGTAGCGTTCCCATGCACGCGCCTGGGCGAATTCGCGGATGCGCAGGCGTAGGGTGGCGAGGCTGTCGATCTCGGGGCTCATGGGCGGATGATACCGCGGCGGGCGACAGGCTTACGACAGCGGTGTCAGGCCGCCGACGTCCCGGTTGCCGCGCGGGAAGCGCAAGATGTTGCGAATCAAGGCGTTCGGCGCGTTTTGGGTTTGGCCCGTGGTTTGCTAGCAGTCTTTCGCATTGAAACCGGTTTTTAATTCGCTCTGGCATAATGCCGGCGGATTAACTGAATATAAGGGAGGGTGGACATGTTTACGATCAAGAAGCATATCGCACGTGCCGGCGCGGTACTGGCCGTGGCCGCCATGGTGGGTTGCTCCGGCACGCCGACGTATCCGCCTGCTCCCGCACAAACGGGCAGCTATGACTGGAATTATCTGGTCGGGCCGGGCGACCAGGTTCAGGTCTTTGTCTGGCGCAATCCCGATGTGTCGGGCAGCTTTCCGGTGCGTCCCGACGGCAAGATGACCATGAACCTGGTCGAGGACATCCAGGCGTCCGGCAAGACGCCCAGCCAGCTGGCGCGCGACATCGAAAAGGCATTGGCCAAATACATCCAGGAGCCTATTGTCACCGTTATCGTCGCCGGCGGCATCGGCCCGTTCGACCAGCAGATCCGCGTGGTCGGCGAGGCGGCCAAGCCGCAGGCGCTGAACTACCGCGAGAAAATGAGCCTGGTCGACCTGATGATCGCGGTTGGCGGGCTGACCGATTTCGCTGCCGGTAACAAGGCCTACATCCTGCGCACCGTGGACGGCAAGCAGCAACGCCTCGGCGTGCGTCTGGAGGACCTGGTGCGGGGCGGCGATGTCTCGGCCAACGTCGACCTGCGTCCGGGCGATGTGCTGGTGGTGCCCGAAAGCCTGTTCTAACACGTGTCTGCGCCGCCCCGGGCGGCGCTTCTTGATGGCGGAACAATCCAATGGATCAAGTATTGCAGCAAGTTCTGGGGTATGCCAAAGCCGCCTGGCAGCGGCGCTGGTGGGGCGTGGCCATGGCTTGGCTGGTGTGCATCGTCGGCTGGACCTGGGTCATGATGATCCCCGACCGCTATGAGGCGTCGGCGCGCGTCTACGTCGACACGCAAACCCTGTTGAAGCCGTTGCTGTCGGGACTGGCGGCCGAGCCCAACGTCGAGCAGCAGATCAAACTGATGACGCGTCAGCTGGTCAGCCGGCCGACGCTGGAAAAGGTTGCGCGCATGACCGACCTCGACGTGAAGGCGAAAACGCCCGAGCAGACGGAAGCAATGCTGAGCGCACTGGCCGGCAAGATTTCCATCGCCGACGCCGGCCGCGAAAACCTTTATACGATCAGCTATCAGGATGCCAATGGCGACCTGGCGAAGAAAGTGGTGCAGTCGCTGCTGACCATTTTTGTGGAAAGCAGCCTCGGCAAGACCCGTCAGGACATTTCCAGTTCGCAGCGCTTCATCGAGGAGCAACTACAGCAATACCAGCAGAAACTCAGCGATGCCGAGAACGCACTCAAGGAATTCAAGCAGAAGCACATCGGCATGATGCCGGGACAGGGTGGCGACTATTACGCGAAGCTGGCTGAAGTGAGTGCACAGATGCGGCAGGCGCAACTGGATCAGGATGAGGCGGTCAATCGTCGCAATCAGCTCAAGCGTCAGTTGGCTGACGAAGAACCCGAACTCACCGCAGCGGCCGCGGCCGGAACGGGCGACAGCGACATCGACAGCCGCATCCAGGCATTGCAAAAGCAGATGGATCAGATGCACCTGCAATATACCGACCTGCACCCCGATATCCAGTCGACCAAGCGTCTGATCGAGAAACTGGAAGCGCAAAAGAAAGCCGAGCAGGCGCAGCGCAAGGCCGATCCCACCGGTGCCCGGATCCAGAACCCGGTCTATCAGCAGCTCACCATCGCCATCGCCGAGGCGGATGCGAACGTGTCCTCGCTGGGCGCACGCGTGGCCGAATATCAGCGCCGTTATGCCGAGCTGCGCAATGCCTCCACCATGATTCCGCAGGTGGAACAGGAATATACCCAGCTGACGCGCGACTATGACGTCTATCGTCAGAACTACGATGCCCTGCTGAAGCGCCGCGAATCCGTCACCATGTCGAGCGAGGTCGAAAGCAAGACCGATACGGTCGATTTCCGCGTCATCGATCCCCCCTTCGTGCCGAGCCAGCCCGCTTGGCCAAATCGTCCGCTGTTGCTGTCTCTGGTGACGCTGGGAGGGCTCGTTGCCGGCGTTGCCGTGGCCTTCCTGCTGAGCCAGCTGCGCCGTACCGTGACCGACCGCCGCGTGCTGCGCGAACTGACTGGGCTACCGCTGCTGGGCGCGGTGTCGCGGGTGGAAACCGATGAAACCCGCCGCCGCAAACGCAAGGGCCTGCTGACCTATCTGGCCGCGCTGGGTAGTCTAATCGCCGCCTATGGCGCGGTGATGATTCTGCAACTGGTCGTGTCGCGGGCGGGTTAGGGCGTTAACACGCCCCTGGAGAGATCATGAGCATTATTGAAAAAGCAGCCGGCAAGATCGGCACGGGCGCGCCCCGTCCAGCCGCGCAAAGCGGCGGCAGCGAACCCGGCCATGACACCAGCCTAATCGAAAACGCCCTCAACAAGCAGCGCCACGGCCAGGCCGAACCCTTCGTCGCCACGCCGGTCGAGCCGATATTCAGTACGCCGGATTCCGGCCCCATACTTGAAGGCAACAGCCAGGTGCAGTCGATCAATCTGGCGCGCCTGCACCGCATGGGCGTGGTGGCGCCGGATGCCGAAAAAAGCCAGATCGCAGAGGAATTCCGCATCATCAAGCGGCCGTTGATCGCCAACGCCTTCGGCCAGGGCACCGCGCGTGTCAAGAACGGCAACCTCATCATGGTCACCAGTTCGCTCCCGGGCGAAGGCAAGAGTTTCTGCGCCATCAACCTCGCCATTTCGATGGCGATGGAAATGGACCGCACCGTGCTGCTGATCGACGCCGACGTCGCCAAGCCGCGCGTCCCCGAGTATCTCGGCATCCACGCCGATAAGGGCCTGCTCGACGTGCTGCAGGACAAGGATCTGAAACTGTCCGACGTGCTGATCCGGACCGACATCGCCAAGCTCACCGTGCTGCCTGCCGGACGCACCTACAAGCGTGCGACCGAACTGCTGGCGAGCGCTGCCATGACCCGTCTGGTCGAGGACATCGGCAACCGTTATCCCGACCGTATCATCCTGTTCGACTCGCCGCCGCTGCTGGCGACCAGCGAGTCGAGCGTGCTGGCGACCCACATGGGCCAGATCGTGATGGTGGTGGAAGCCGAGAAAACCTCGCAGGAGGCCGTGCGCGAAGCCCTCAGCCACATCCAGTCATGCGAAGTGGTGGGCATGTTGCTGAACAAGACCACCCCGACACCAGGCGCAGATTATTACTATGGCTACTATGGCAGTTACGGCAAATAAGCACCGCCCACGCAGCGCCAGGACGGCGCCGCACAGACAAGCTCCCCTGGCAGGAGCTTTTTCTGTTTTCATGGTATTGGCATTCGCGCCGGCTGCCCATGCCCTCGACTGGCGCCTCGAACCGACCCTGAATCTGTCCGCGACCTATACCGACAACGTCCATCAGAGTGCCACCGATCCCGAAGATGCGCTGATCCTGAGCGCGACCCCGGGTTTCACGCTGCGCTCGGAAGGCTCGCGCCGCGTGCAGGCCACCCTGCAATACGGTCTGACCGGCGTCGCGCGTTTCGGCGGCGGCGACAGCGACAGGTTCTTTCACAACCTCAACGCCGTCGGCAAAGCCGAGCTGGTCGAGAATTTCCTGTTCGTCGATGGCAGCGCGAACATCTCGCAGCAGCTGATCTCGCTCCTGGGATCGCCCGCCGATGCAACCATCAACAACAGCAACCGCGCCACCGTCGGCACCTATTCGATCAGCCCCTACATCCAGAAACGCTTCGGCAGCTTTGCCAACGCGCTGGTGCGTTACACCCACAGCGCCGCGATTTTCGAGAATGACGTCGCTCCCAATGCCAATGTGGATGCATTGGCGGCGAGCCTCGCCAGCGGCCCCCGCTTCGGCGATTTGAGCTGGGGCCTCAATTACTCCATCCGCAAGGCGAACCGCAATGGCGTCGACACCACGTTCGAGCGAGCCAGCGCGACCGCCGGCTATGCGCTGACGCGCAAGTTCCGCGTGTTCGGCACGGTAGGGGAGGACCGCAACGACTATCTCAGCGCGACCGGAACGAGTGGCGCGTTTTACAGCGCCGGCTTCGGCTGGTCGCCGACGCGCCGCACCAGCATCGAGGCGTCGGCAGGCGAACGCTATTTCGGCCGCACCTACAGTTTGTCCGGCAGCCACCGCACCCGGGTGTCAAACTGGAACGTGAGCTATGCGGAAGATGTGAGCGACACCAGCCAATTCATGTTGACGAACGGTACGGTATATGACTACTTTTGTCCGGCTCCGAATGGCGACACGCTGGTTATTACGCATTGGCAATTCACCTTCCCGCCTGGACCGGATTGCATCCCTTTTGGTGGAACGCCCGGCCCCGTGTTCGATTTGCGCAACGGCGTATTTATTGCAAAAACGCTGCGTGGCGGCGTGAGTTGGGGTATCAGCAAGGTGACCTATTCACTTAACCTCACGGATTCGAAGCGCCTGTACACACTGGTCAATGCCGAGGATGAAACCCAGTCCCTGGGGGCATCGGCGGCCTATCGGATGACGGCTCAGACTACATTCAACAGCACGCTGACCTTTGTCCGGACGCACGTCCCCGCCCCGCTGGCGGTGATTGCGCACGATGACGATTTGATCACATTGAGCCTCGGTCTCAATCGCCGCTTTTCCGACAAGCTCAGCGGCGCGTTGATTTTCCGCCGTACCCAACGTGATTCGAACGTCGCGGCTTCGAATTACGAAGAAAACAGCGTGACGGCCACGGCCAACATGCGCTTCTGACCGGTCTGCCGGAATGGCATTGCCGTTGCTTCGTATTCCTGCCTACGCCGGCTGCGCCTCACTCACATAACGGATTGTCCATGTACGAAGATTATTACCGCTTTAGCGCCAAGCCGTTCCAACTCAATCCCGACCCGCGTTTTTTCTTCGGGTCCAAGGGACACAAGCGGGCGATGGCCTACCTGGATTATGGCCTGTCGCTGGGCGAGGGCTTCATCGTTATCACCGGCGAAGTCGGCGCGGGCAAGACCACGCTGGTGCGCAACCTGTTTCGCCAGCTCGATGCCCACAACCTGGTCGCGGCGCAGCTGGTGTCGACCCAGCTGGATGCGGAGGACACGCTGCGCAGCGTGGCCGCTTCGTTCGGGCTGGAGCACGAGGGACTGACCAAGTCGGCGCTGCTGAAAAACCTGGAAGATTTCCTGGCGGCGGCCGCCCGCCAGGGCAAACGCGCGCTGCTGGTGGTGGACGAGGCGCAGAACCTGACGCAGCGGGCGGTGGAGGAGTTGCGCATGCTGTCCAATTTCCAGACCAACGAACGTTCGCTGATCCAGACTTTTCTGCTGGGCCAGCCCGAGTTTCGCGGCATCCTGCAAAGCCCCGACATGCAGCAGCTGCGACAGCGTGTGGTGGCCTCGTACCACCTGGGGCCGCTCGATGCGGACGAGACGCGCGGCTATATCGAGCACCGCCTGCGCACCGTCGGCTGGCAGGGCACGCCGGGATTCGACGAAACGGCGTTTGCTGCGCTGCACCGGTTTGCCGGCGGCATTCCGCGGCGCCTCAATACCACCTGTGACCGTTTGCTGCTGTTCGGTTTTCTCGAAGAAAAAAGTCACTTCGGCGAGGCCGAGGTCGACGAGGTGATAGCCGACCTGAAGAACGAGGTGGCGCACCAGGATTTCCATGGCGCGACCGGCATCAACCATCACGCGCCCGCGGGCGGCGCGCCGAACGGCGAAGACTCGATATTGCTGACGCAGCGTATCGAGCAGCTGGAGCGCTCGGTCAACCGCATCCTGCCCATCGTGCGCAAGATCCTCTACACCGTGACCGAACGTAACGCGGCGGCGGATGCGGATAATCCGTCCGAGCACGACATTACCCATTAAGGTTCGCCATGACCCAGGTTTTATGCGTCGCGGGTGCGCGTCCCAACTTCATGAAAATCGCCCCGGTGATGGCCGCGCTGGCCGAGACCGGCATCACCGCGCAGCTGCTGCACACCGGCCAGCATTACGACGCGGCGATGAGCGACAGTTTTTTTGCCGACCTCGGCATTCCGCGCCCCGATCATCATCTCGAAGTCGGTTCCGGCAGCCATGCGGTGCAGACCGCCGAAGTGATGAAGCGCTTCGAGCCGGTGCTCGAAAGCGTGCGGCCGCAGGCGGTGCTGGTGGTGGGCGACGTCAATTCCACCCTCGCGTGCGCACTGGTCGCGGCCAAGCGCGGCGTGCGCGTGATCCACGTCGACGCCGGCTTGCGCAGCTACGACCGCGGCATGCCGGAGGAAATCAACCGCGTGCTGACCGACCAGATTTCCGACCTGCTGTTCATCACCGAAAAGAGCGCGCTCGCCAACTTGCAGCGCGAAGGCATCGATCCCGCGCGCGTCGAATTCGTCGGCAACGTGATGATCGACACCCTCTACCGCAACCTTGGACACGCCGTGCCGGCGAGCCAGACCCTCGGCATGGCGCTGCCGCAGTATGCGGTGCTGACGCTGCACCGGCCGTCCAACGTGGACGATGCGGCCACGCTGGCCGCGCTGCTCGACGTGGTAGCCGAAATCAACCGCAGGCTGCCGGTGGCGATGCCGCTGCATCCGCGCACGCGCGGCAGCATCGAGAAATTCGGCCTGACCGACAAGCTCGATGGCCTGCACCTCCTGCCGCCGGTCGGCTATCTGGAGATGCTGGGCCTGATGCGCGATGCCAGACTGGTGCTCACCGATTCGGGCGGCATCCAGGAAGAGACCACGGCGCTGGGCGTGCCGTGCCTCACCCTGCGCGACAACACCGAGCGCCCGATCACGATAGACGAAGGCACCAACACCTTGGTCGGCCCCCATCCCGCTGCGATCCGCGCCGCCTTCGAGGGGGTGATGGCGGGCGGCGGCAAGGCCGGACGCATTCCGGAATACTGGGATGGCCGTGCGGCGATGCGTATCGCGCATACGCTGCAAGGCTGGCTGCCGATGTCGGCGCCATGCGCTCGGCCCATGCCCAGGTCAAGGAACGGCCCGACCGCAAGAAGCTCTCGGAGGTCAAGACGCTGCGCGAGGATGCCGCCGCGGTCGCCGATCAGGCCGACGAGATC
>DASVPF010000404.1:0-1664 GCA_036382965.1 Thiobacillus sp. | reverse complement strand
CGCATCGATGCGCGCCACCTGCGGCGTGATGTCGGCGCGCACGCCCATCAGCCGTCCGGAGAGTTGGTCGACCAGCTTGAAGGTCTTGAGGTCGAGATCGGCGCCGACGCCGGTCAGCAGCGAGTCGACGTATTCCATCCGCGGCGGGATCACCAGCTGGTAGCCGCGCGAACGGAACAGGTCGAGCAGCGCGCGGCGCATGTCTTCCATGCGCCAGGCCTGCGGTGGCAGCACATCCTCGACGTTTTCGGGCAATAGCCAGGCTGTCATTTCAATTCAACATCATCAACACAAAAAGGCCACCCAGCATCGAGGTGGCTCCGATAAAGCGCAATTGGCCGTCACGCAATTCCAGCATGCGGCGGAATGCCTCCCGCCATATGGCGGGCGCGGCAAACGGCAGGATTCCTTCGACCACGAGCAACAAGCCGATTGCCGCAAGCCAGTCGGAACCCGTCATTTACCGCCAGCGGCACGCGGGTTCTTCATGTACTTGAAGAAGTCAGCGCTGGGGTCGAGCACCATCACGTCGCTCTTGCTCTTGAAGCTCTCGCGGTAGGCCTGCATCGAACGGTAGAACGCGTAAAACTCGGGGTTCCTGCCATACGCGGCGGCATAGATCGTCGAGGCCTTGGCGTCGCCCTCCCCCTTGACGCGCTGGGCGTCGCGGTAGGCTTCGGCCACGATCACGTCCTTCTGCTTGTCGGCATCGGCCTTGATCTTTTCGGCTTCGGCCGCACCGGTCGAACGCAGCTCGTTGGCCACCTGTTTGCGTTCGGCTTCCATCCGGCGGTAGACGTTTTCCGACACCGTTTCCGGCAGATCGACCCGCTTGATCCGCACGTCCACCACCTGCACGCCGATCTTGCGCGCATCGTTATCGGCCTTGCTGCGGATGATGCTCATGATTTCCTCGCGGCGTCCCGACACGACGTCGTTGATGGTGCGCTTGCCGAACTCGGCGCGCAGGCCGTCGTTGACCGTCTGGTTGAGGCGAATCTGAGCCCGCGTCTCGTCGCCGCCGACCGACACATAGAACTGCTTCGCATCGATCACGCGCCACTTGATGAACGAGTCCACCAGCACGTTTTTCTTTTCCGAGGTGATGAAGCGTTCCGGATCGGCCGCATCCAGCGTCAGGATGCGCGTATCGAAATAGCGCACGTTCTGCACCAGCGGCAGCTTGAAATACAGCCCCGGCGTTTTCTTCACCGACACCACTTCACCCAGCTGGAACACCAGGGCGTTCTGCCGCTGATCGACGGTATACATGCTGGTGCTCAGCCCCACCAGCAGCACGACCAGGGCGATCAGCAGGGAACCGATATTCCTGCTCATGGCCGCTCCCCCCGCTCACGGCTGCGGAAGGCGTCGCGCGAGCGCGATTCCGCGGGCGCGGGCGTCGTCGCGGCGGGCGCTATCGCAGGCGCGGGCGCCGCCTGCGACAGGAGATCCGGTGCGCCGCTATAGGGCTGGCTGACGATTTGCTGCAATTTGTCGAGCGGCAGATAGAGAAGGCTGTTGCCGCCCTTCTGATCCACCACGACCTTGCTGGTGTTGTTCATGACGGTCTGCATGGTGTCGAGATAGAGTCGCTGGCGCGTCACCTGCGGCGCCTTCTGATATTCGGTAAGAATTTGCGCAAAGCGGCTGGCCTCGCCTTC
>DASVPF010000403.1:0-1789 GCA_036382965.1 Thiobacillus sp. | reverse complement strand
CAGTTTGAAGCGCGCGACGCCGGACGCCAGCACCTGCTGCAGACCGGCGAGCGCGCGTGCGCCGCTGCCCGCCGCGCCGGTGATGCGCGCGTAATCCGCAAACGGCGCCTTCACGTCGAACCCCACCCAGTCGACCAGCGGCAACACGGCCGCGAGGCGCTGCGGATACGCACCGCCGGTATGCAGACCGATCCTGAATCCGAGTGCGCGCACTTCGCGCATCGCGTCCGGCAACGCGGCCTGCAAGGTCGGCTCGCCGCCGGAAAACACCACGCCGTCGAGCAGTCCCTGGCGACGATGCAGGAAGGCCAGCACATCGTCCCAGGGGATTTCGTTGGCGCCGCGCGCGGGGATCAGGTCAGGGTTGTGGCAATAGCCGCAGCGCCACGGGCAACCCTGGCAGAACACCACTGCGGCAAGCTGGCCCGGCCAGTCGGTGGTGGAGAGCGGCGTCAGGCCGCCGACCCTCAGGAACGCGCTTGAATCCATGTTCGTCATTGCGAGCAGAGCGAAGCAATCCAGGATGGCGGATAGGTCAACGATCTCTGGATCGCCACGTCGCTACGCTCCTCGCGATGACGGAATCAACTTCATCAGCCCAGGCGGCAGCGCCCTTCGACGAAGAAACACCGCTCGCGGTGCTCGCTCTTTTTGCCTTTGTTGAAGCTCGTCACCGGGCGGTGGTAGCCCATCACGCGGGTCCACACTTCGCAGCGGGTGCGCTCCTCGTCCTTCAGGGCAGCGGCGGTCAGAACCGGGGTCGGAACAGTCATGTCGTTCATATCAATCTCTTTAGGGTTATGCGGCAACAGCACGTTTGCGGGACAGGGCTTCCTCGTCGCACGCGGGGCAGAACTCGTGCTCGCCGGCGAGGTAGCCATGTTTCGGGCAAATCGAAAAAGTCGGCGTGATGGTGATGTAGGGCAGGCGGAATCGCGTCAGCGCGCGGCGCACCAGTTTCTTGCACGCCTCCGCCGACGAGATGTGCTCCGACATATACAGATGCAGCACCGTGCCGCCGGTGTACTTGCGCTGCAGATCATCCTGCCGCTCCAGCGCTTCGAACGCATCGTCGGTGAAGCCCACCGGCAGCTGCGACGAGTTGGTGTAATACGGCGCGTCCGTGGTGCCCGCCTGCATGATGTCCGGATAGCGCCTGGCGTCTTCCTTGGCGAAGCGGTAGGTGGTGCCCTCGGCCGGCGTGGCTTCGAGGTTGTACATGTGGCCGGTTTCTTCCTGGAACGCGGCGATGCGGGTGCGGATATGGTCCAAGAGGCGCAGTGCGAACGCGTGGCCCCACTCGCTGGTGATGTCGTGCTCGTCGCCGCTGAAGTTGCGGATCATCTCGTTGACGCCGTTGACGCCGAGGGTCGAGAAGTGGTTGCGCAGGGTGCCGAGGTAGCGCTTGGTGTAGGGAAAGAGGCCGTTGTCCATCAGGCGCTGGATTTCCTTGCGCTTGATCTCGAGGCCGTTCTTCGCCATGGCGAGCAGCGCGTCGAGGCGGCGCAGCAATCCGGCTTCGTCGCCCTTGTATTCGTAACCCAGGCGCGCGCAGTTGACCGTCACCACGCCGACAGAGCCGGTCTGCTCGGCCGAGCCGAACAGGCCGTTGCCGCGCTTCAATAATTCTCTGAGGTCAAGCTGCAGGCGGCAGCACATCGAGCGGATGTGGTTCGGCTTCATCTCCGAATTGATGAAGTTCTGGAAATACGGCAGCCCGTAGCGCGCGGTCATGGCGAACAGGCGCTCGGCGTTTTCCGACTCCCAGGGGAAGTCCGGCGTCATGTTG
>DASVPF010000402.1:0-2583 GCA_036382965.1 Thiobacillus sp. | reverse complement strand
GGGCGTGCCGATGACCAGCCGCAACTGGAACACCGTGCGCAAACTTAGGGAGATGGCGCGCAGCACGTCGAGCGCGGTGAGGCCGGGCTTCAGTTTGCCTTCGACGTTGGAGACGATGTGCATGACGTGCGAGTAGCGCTCGATCTGCATGTTCTCGGTGACCTTGACGCTGCCGGTGACGGCGACGCGCCCGGTGTCGTTGCGGCCTAGGTCGAGCAATTGCAGGTGCTCGGCGCATTCCTTGGGATCCGCCAGCAATTCCTCGGCCAGCCGCTGGTCGTCCTCGCGCGTGAGCCCGCGCGGACGCGTGCCGGCGATGGGACGCAGGGTGACGGTGTCACCTTCGAGGCGCACCAGGATTTCGGGCGACGAGCCGACCACGTGAAAGCCGCCGAAGTCGTAATAGAACATGTAGGGCGACGGATTGAGACCGCGCAGCGCGCGATACAGTGACAGCGGCGAGGCCTTGAACGGGCGCGACATGCGCTGCGACAGCACGACCTGCATGACGTCGCCCGCCGCGATGTAGTCCTTGGCCTTTTGCACCGCGGCCTTGAATTCGGCTTCGCCGAATTCGGAACGCGGCTCGTCCGTGATGCCAGCCGCTTCGGCCGGCAGGCTCACCGGCGCGTTCAGGCACGCGGCCAGCGCATGCAGACGCAGGTGCCCTTGCGCATAGGCGTCGGACTGCATCGGGTCGGCGTGGGTGACGAGGTAGAGCTTGCCGGCGAGATTGTCGAATACCGCGAGCTCCTCGGTCAGCATCAGCAAAATGTCCGGCGTATGCAGCGCGTCGTCCTTGCGCGGCCGGTCTTGATTGAACTCCGGCGCTAGCCGTTTCTCGATGTAGCGGATGGTGTCGTAGCCGAAATAGCCCGCCAGCCCGCCGGTAAAACGCGGCAATCCGGCCACCGGCGCAGCCTTGAAGCGCGCCTGGAAGGCGGCGATGAAGGCCAGCGGATCGGGCAGGCTGTGCTCCTCGACCACCCGGCCGTCGGTTTCCACCGTCAGCAGATGGCCGCGCACCCTGAGCACCGTGCGTGCCGGCAGGCCGATGAAGGAATAGCGGCCGAAACGCTCGCCGCCCACCACCGATTCGAGCAGGTAGGTGTAAGGCGCGTTGGCCAGTTTGAGGTACACCGACAGCGGGGTTTCCAGGTCGCCCGGCAGTTCGCGCACCAGCGGGATGCGGTTGTAGCCCTGGCGGACGAGGTCGAAGAAGTCTTGTTCAATCATATTTCACCACAGAGACACAGAGGGCACAGAGAAAGTCAGCATCAACAATCGTCGGTTTTCACCATCGATCACGCGTCAAAAAACTCTGTGTCTCTGTGCCTCTGTGGTTCATGCTTTTCGCACCCTCTTCGCCGCGTCGACGAGGCTCGGCACCACCGCGTCCAGATCGAGTTCGGCGACCGGACGGCCGCGGTTATAGCCATAGGGCACGCAGAACACCGGGCAACCGGCCGCGCGGGCGGCCTGGGTATCGTTAATTGAATCGCCGATCAGCAGCAGCTCGGCCGGTTTGACCTTGAATACTTCGCAGGCGTGCAGCAATGGCAGCGGGTCAGGCTTGCGCTTCGGCAGCGTGTCGCCGGACAGGATCAGTTCGAAATAATCGAAGAGGCCCGTGTCCTTCAACAGCGGATGGGTGAACTGCGCGGCCTTGTTGGTGATGCAGGCGACGTGCAGGCCCATCGCCTTGAACGCGTCGAGGCCCTCGACCACGCCCGGGAAGGGACGCGAATGCAGCGACACGTGTTCGCCGTAATGCTTCTGATACGAGGCAATGGCCTGCCCGAACAGCGCCGCATCGGGCTCGGCGTCCATCTCGCCGGTGAGCACGCGCTTGACCAGGCGCGACACGCCGTTGCCGATGTAGGTGGAAATCGTTTCCAGCGACGGGCACGGACGGCCGAGATCGGCCATCATCAGTTCGGCGGCGTGCGCCAGATCGGGCGCGGTGTCGAGCAGGGTGCCGTCGAGATCGATGACGACGGCCTTGATTGGAATCGGGAAATTCATTTTTTCACCACAGAGACACAGAGGCACAGAGAAAGCCGAAAAACCATTCATGGGTTTCTCTGTGTCTCTGTGCCTCTGTGGTTGATGCATCAGACCTTCGCCAGCTCCGCGCGCATCGCCGCAATGATGCTGTTGTAGCGCTGCGGGTCGCTGTCCTTGGCGGCGCCGAACACGGCCGAACCGGCGACGAAGGTATCGACCCCGGCACGCGCCACTTCTGCGATGTTGGCGGGGCCGACGCCGCCGTCGATCTCGATGTTCACCTTGAGGCCGCGGTCGTCGATCATCCTGCGCACGGCGCGCGCCTTGTCGAGCACGTAGGGGATGAACTTCTGGCCGCCGAAGCCGGGGTTGACGCTCATCAGCAGCACCATGTCGAGCTTGTCCAGCGTGTATTCCAGCACGTCGAGCGGAGTAGCCGGGTTGAACACCAGGCCGGCCTTGCAGCCGTTTTCCTTGATCAGGCCGATGGTGCGGTCGATGTGTTCGGACGCTTCCGGGTGAAAGGTAATGTAGGTGGCGCCGGCCTTGGCGAAATCGGGGATGATGCGGTCGACC